>CALRNG020000506.1:0-3019 GCA_943369495.1 Rhizobium sp. Q54 | reverse complement strand
AAGGTGTAATCGGCCCCACCCTCGGTCAATGCCACCAGATGCTGGACGATATCGCCCTCGATCTTCTGCGGGTTGACGAAATGGGTCATGCCAAAGCGCTGGCCCCATTCGGCCTTGCGGTCATTGATATCGACGCCGATGATCTTGTCGGCCCCCACCATGCGGGCCGCCTGGATCACGTTCAGGCCGATGCCGCCCAGGCCGAACACCACGACATTGGAACCGGGCTCCACCTTGGCCGTGTTGGTCACCGCCCCCACGCCCGTAGTGACGCCGCAGCCGATATAGCAGGACGACTGGAACGGCGCGTCGTCGCGGATCTTGGCGACCGCGATTTCCGGCAGGACCGTGAAGTTGGAGAAGGTGGAACAGCCCATATAGTGATAAATCGGCTGCCCCTTATAGCTGAACCGCGTGGTGCCGTCGGGCATCAACCCCTTACCCTGCGTCGCGCGGATGGCCGTACACAGGTTGGTCTTGCGCGACAGGCAGCTTTTGCACTGCCGGCATTCCGGGGTGTAGAGCGGGATGACATGGTCGCCCGGCTTCAGGCTGGTGACCCCTGCCCCCACCTCGCGCACGATCCCGGCCCCTTCATGGCCCAGGATGGAGGGGAAGATACCTTCGCTGTCGAACCCGTCCAGCGTATAGGCATCGGTGTGGCAGATGCCCGTCGCCATAATCTCGATCAGCACCTCACCCTGCTTAGGCCCTTCCAGGTCCAGTTCGACGATCTCCAGCGGCTTCTTGGCCTCGAAAGCGACGGCGGCACGGGTCTTCATGGCGGTTCTGTTCCGGTCATTGGGTCGGAGAAACACTCTGTCCGCGCAGCGTGGCACGGACGGCATGGGAGCGACAATAGCTTGAATGCTACGGCAACGATCATGCATTTTGGCAAATGATTATTGCTGGGTGGGAACAATCATGGGCTCCTGGGACGGGATCGACAGTTTCATCGCCGTCTGTGAAACGGAAAACTTTTCCGCCGCCGCTGCCCGCCTTGGCGTCTCCACCTCCCATATCAGCCGGGAGGTGGCACGGCTGGAGGATCGGCTGCAGGTGCGCCTGCTTTACCGCACCACGCGGCGGGTCAGCGTCACCGATGCCGGGCGCACCTTCCTGGAACGCTGCCGCCGGCTTGTGGAGGAGCGGGAGGAAGCGTTCGCGGCCGTCAGCGAAAGTGATGGCGCCCCGCGCGGCCATCTGCGCCTCACCTGTTCCATCGCCTATGGGGAGCGGTTCATCGTGCCCCTGGTCAACCGGTTCCTGCTGACCCATCCGCAATTGTCGGTCAGTATCGATCTGACCAACCGGCTGGTGGATCTGGTGGGCGAAGGCTTTGATCTGGCGGTGCGTACCGGCACCAGCCTGGATGACAGCCGCCTGATCGCCGTCCGTCTGGCCTCGCGCCGCCGCTATCTCTGCGCGGCTCCTGCCTATCTGGAACAGGTTGGCGCGCCCGTCAGCCTGGATGATCTGGCTCGGCATCGCTGCCTGACGGGTACCGCCGAGCTCTGGCATTTTGATGATCAGGGCCGGCAGGTCTCCTTCCGGCCCATCGGCAGTTGGCGCTGCAACAGCGGCTTTGCCGTGCTGGACGCTGTGCGCCAGGGGCTGGGCCTTTGCCAACTCCCTGATTTCTATGTCGAAACGGACCTGGCCGCCGGAACCTTGGTCAGCCTGCTGGACCAGCATCGCCCACCCGATGAAGGCATCTGGGCCGTCTACCCCCACCGCCGCCACCTGTCGCCCAAGGTGTCGCTGCTAGTCGATTACCTGAAACACCATGTCGGGCGGCTGTAGGGCATTGGCGTTTCGCCGTCCGGACAGACGAAACGTCGTCATTTAGCCTGCATATCGACAGATCGCCGCCTTCCGATCGGCGGCGCCGGACGGCACCATCTCCCCTAACAGTTTTCGGGAAACGGGGAGCAATATGAAGAATATCCTGCTGCTGGGCGCCGGCAAGATCGGCATCGCCATCACCCTGCTGCTGCGCCGCACCGGCGAATACGCCGTCACCGTCGCCGACCACTGCGCCGACGCCCTGAAGCGCTTCACCGATCTGGGTGTGGACACGGTACAGCTGGACATTAATGACGGTGCCGCCCTGCGCACGGCGATGGCCGGCAAATATGCCGTGCTGAACGCCCTGCCCTTCCACACCACTTCCACCGTCGCCTATGGCGCCTATGATGCCGGCATCCATTATTTCGACCTGACCGAAGATGTGGCCAGCACCCGCGTGGTGAAGGAAGTGGCGGCCAAAGCCGGCAGCGCCTTTGTCCCGCAATGCGGTCTGGCCCCCGGCTTCGTTTCCATCGCCGCGCATGGCCTTGCCGCCGGGTTCGACAGTCTGCGCGATGTGCAGCTGCGCGTCGGCGCCCTGCCCCGCTATCCCACCAACGCCCTGAAATATAACCTGACCTGGTCCACCGACGGCCTGATCAACGAGTATCTGAATCCGTGCGAGGCGGTGCAGGACGGCAAGAATGTTGAGCTGCCGCCCCTGGAAGACCTGGAAGAATTCGCGCTGGAAGGTGTCACCTATGAGGCGTTCAACACCTCTGGCGGCCTGGGATCGCTGACCGAGACCCTGGCCGGCAAGGTGGAGAACCTGACCTACAAGTCCGTGCGCTATCCCGGCCATTGCGCCATCATCAAGCTGCTGGTGGAAGACCTGCGTCTTGGCCGTCGCCGCGACCTGCTGAAGGAAGTGCTGGAAGAAGCCCTGCCCATCACCATGCAGGATGTGGTCCTGGTTTTCTGCACCGTCAGCGGCAAGCGCCATGGCCGCCTGGAACAGGAAAGCATTGTCCGCCACATCCATGGCGAAGAGGTCGAAGGCCATTTCCTGTCGGCCATCCAGATGAGCACGGCCGCCGGCATCTGCGCCATGCTGGACCTGCAGGCCGCCGGTCACCTGCCGTCCAAGGGCTTTGTCCGTCAGGAACAGATGCCGCTGGACCTGTTCCTTTCCAACCGCTTCGGGAAGGTTTATGCGTGAGGCTCGGTCTCT
>CALRNG020000505.1:0-3044 GCA_943369495.1 Rhizobium sp. Q54 | reverse complement strand
ACTGACGAAGAAACTGGGCATCGGCCTGATCTATAAGACCAGCTTCGACAAGGCCAACCGCACGTCTCTGTCGGCGCAGCGGGGGCTGGGCATGGATCAGTCGCTGCCCATCCTGGCCGATATCCGCGCCACGTTCGGCTGCCCGGTCCTGACCGACATCCACACGGCGGAGCAGTGCGCGCCGGTGGCAGAAGTGGTGGACGTGCTGCAGATCCCCGCCTTCCTGTGCCGGCAGACCGACCTGCTGCTGGCGGCGGGGGAGACGGGCAAGCCCATCAATGTGAAGAAGGGGCAGTTCCTGGCGCCCTGGGACATGAAGAATGTCGCCGCCAAGATCGCGTCCACAGGCAATCACAATATCCTGCTGTGCGAACGCGGGGCCAGCTTCGGGTACAATACGCTGGTCAGTGACATGCGCTCCCTGCCGATCATGGCGCAGACGGGATACCCCGTCGTCTATGACGCCACCCATTCGGTGCAGCAGCCGGGTGGGCAGGGGAGCAGCAGCGGCGGTCAGCGTGAATTCGTGCCCGTCCTGGCCCGTGCCGCCATCGCCATCGGTGTCGCAGCCGTCTTCATGGAGACGCATGAGAACCCCGACTGTGCGCCCAGCGACGGCCCGAACATGGTGCCGTTGGATCAGATGGAAGCCGTGCTGACCACGCTGCTGGCGTTCGACCGCATTGCCAAGGCCAACCCGGTCACGATCTGACCTTCCGCACCTTTGACAATCCACCTCGGTTCCCCCACCATTGGCATATAACGAAAGGCGGGACCGCTGATTCCGCCGATGGTTGAGGAAGACGCTATCCATGTCACATGCAGCCCTGGGTCCCCGCACACCGCGGCGGGGTGGCCCTTTTTCTCGTTTCATCGGGCGCCTGATGATGCGCCTGATGGGCTGGCGTATCGCGGGCGCGTTCCCGGATATGGAGAAGTTCGTCACCATCGGCGCCCCGCACAGCTCCAACTATGATTTCTTCATCGCCATGGGCACCATCCTGTCCACGGGCGTGCGCATCCATATCCTGGGCAAGCACACCCTGTTCAAGGGACCGCTGGGACCCATCATGCGCTGGTGTGACCTTCTGCCCGTGGATCGTCGCGCCGCGCATGGCGTCGTGGGTGAATGTGTGGCGGCCCTGAACAGTGCCGAACGTCTGGTGGTCGGGATCGCACCGGAGGGCACGCGCAACCCGAAACCGGGTGCCGGATGGAAGACCGGCTTTTGGCATATTGCGCGACAGGCCGGCGTTCCGATCATACCTGTCTCCCTGGATTATACGACGCGCACGGTTCGCATCGGTGATCCGGTCGCGCCCACCGACAGCATGGAAGCCGATTTCGCCTTGCTTTCCGCCTTCTATGCAGGGGTGCAGGGAGCGAAACGGCAATTAGCGGCCACCATCCCGATGGGTGGGACACGGCCCGTCGAACCCGCCGGCACGGCGGGGTAGCAAAAGCGTCCCTTGTCGAGGGGCGGCATCTGGCGTTATCCCCTTCTTCCCGTATTTACCCTTTTCGGGTTCACGGCATCCAAGCCCACGGAAGAGAGAGGCCCCATGTCCGCCATCATCGACATTCACGCGCGCGAAATCCTGGACAGCCGCGGCAACCCGACCGTCGAGGTCGAGGTTCGTCTGGAATCCGGCGCCTTTGGCCGGGCCGCTGTTCCGTCGGGCGCGTCTACCGGCGCGCATGAAGCCGTCGAACTGCGCGATGGCGATAAGGCCCGCTATCTCGGCAAGGGCGTGCTGAAGGCCGTTGAGGCCGTGAATGGTGAGATCGCCGACACGCTGGTCGGCCTGGAAAGCACCGATCAGGTCGCCATCGATCAGGCCATGATCGACCTGGACGGCACGCCGAACAAGGGTCGCCTGGGTGCCAACGCCATCTTGGGCGTGTCCATGGCCGTCGCCAAGGCCTCGGCCGATGAGCTGGACCTGCCGCTCTACCGCTATGTCGGTGGTGCCAATGCCCGCATCCTGCCGGTACCGATGATGAACATCATCAATGGCGGTGCCCATGCCGACAATCCCATCGACATCCAGGAATTTATGGTGATGCCGGTCGGTGCGGAAACCTGCGCTGAGGCCATCCGCGTGGGTGCGGAGATCTTCCACGCCCTGAAGAAGAAGCTGAAGGCCGCCGGCCACAACACCGCTGTCGGCGATGAGGGCGGCTTTGCGCCTAACCTGTCCTCCACCACCGAGGCGCTGGACTTCATCGTCGCCGCCATTGCCGATGCTGGTTACAAGGCCGGCGAGAATGTGCTGCTGGCGCTCGACGCCGCATCGACCGAATTCTTCAAGAACGGCAAGTATGAGTTGGAAGGCGAGGGCAAGAGCCTGACGCCGGCCGAAATGGTCGCCTACTGGGCCGATCTGGTGTCGAAGTATCCCATCGTGTCCATCGAGGACGGCATGGCCGAGGATGATTGGGAAGGCTGGAAGCTGCTGACCGACGCCATTGGCGGCAAGGTACAGCTGGTTGGCGACGATCTGTTCGTCACCAACCCGGTCCGCCTGTCCGATGGTATCAAGAAGGGCGTGGGCAACTCCATCCTGGTGAAGGTCAACCAGATCGGCACCCTGACCGAGACGCTGGAAGCCGTCCGCATCGCGCAGAATGCTGGCTATACCGCTGTCCTGTCGCACCGTTCGGGCGAGACTGAGGACAGCACCATCGCGGACTTGGCCGTCGCCACCAATTGCGGTCAGATCAAGACCGGCTCCCTGTCGCGTTCGGACCGGATTGCCAAGTACAACCAGCTGATCCGCATCGAGGAAGGCCTGGGCGTGGCGTCCGTTTATCCGGGCCGTTCGGCGCTGAAGCGCGGCTGATCGATAGCCGGATGCAGAGTTGCGAAAGGGCGGTCCCACGGGGCCGCCCTTTTTCGTTTTGCCGTGGGTCAGGTCGAGGCTGTATGCCTCGCCCTGACGGAAAAGGCCTTCGATCCATATCTGTCAGGGCTCACCTTCGGGGCGACCTGACCTGCGATCGCTACAGCAACCCCATGCTTTTGAGCAGTGATACGATGGCGA
>CALRNG020000504.1:0-3052 GCA_943369495.1 Rhizobium sp. Q54 | reverse complement strand
TTATCAGGGGGGCGGCGTGTCGGCCTGCGCCACCTGTGACGGCTTCTTCTTCCGGGGCCGGCAAGTCGCCGTCATCGGCGGTGGCAACACCGCCCTGGAAGAGGCCCTGTACCTGACCCACCATGCTGCCAAGGTGACCCTGATCCACCGCCGCGACAGCTTCCGCGGTGAACGCATCCTGCAAGAACGCGTGGCCGCCAACCCGAAGATCGAAGTGGTCTGGGACAGTGTGGTGGAGGAGATCCTGGGCAAGGGTGGTTCCAGCTTCACCGACCCGAAGCTGGTCACCGGTGTGCGCCTGCGCAATGTGAAGACCGATGCCGTCAGCGAACGGTCGCTGGACGGTGTGTTTGTGGCCATCGGCCATGACCCGGCCACCAGCGTCTTCAAGGGCAAGGTTCGCATGGATGACGAGGGCTATATCGTCACCGACCCGGACAGCACCCGCACCAATATTCCCGGCGTTTATGCGGCCGGCGACGTGAAGGACAAGGTGTTCCGCCAAGCCGTGACGGCGGCGGGCATGGGCTGCATGGCCGCGCTGGAAGTGGAGAAGTTCCTGGCCGGCCACTGATTCGACACGCGTGCCAAAGATTATGTGAAAACGGCCAAGGTATGGCGGCGGAGTCGCCGTTTCCATTTCCTGGCCGTTCTTCATTCTACCACTTTCGCAGGGGGATTCCGGTTCGGTCTCTCGGCGAACTGTTGCAAGAACAATACGATAGCTAGCGGTAAATCGACATTTTGGTGACAAGCCCTAGCATTGGCGTCAGGGGCTGTATATCATCCATGCGTCGGGCGCATTCCCGTGTTCGACCAACAGACAGGGCGCCTGGGACGTCATCCGGCGTTCGGCAGTTGCGCCACTATCTAGGGACGGGTCCATGGACTGGGACAAGCTTCGCGTCTTTCACGCTGTGGCGGAGGCGGGCAGCTTCACGCATGCGGGGGAAACCCTGAACCTCAGCCAGTCGGCGGTCAGCCGGCAGATCAGCGCGCTGGAGGAAAGCCTCCATGTGCCGCTGTTCCATCGCCACGCGCGCGGGCTGATCCTGACGGAACAGGGTGAATTGCTCTACCGCACCGCGCGGGAGGTGTTCGCCAAGCTCTCGATGACGGAGGCCATGCTCTCCGAATCGAAGGAGCATCCGAAAGGCCCCTTGAAGGTCACCACCACCATCGCGCTCGGCTCTACCTGGCTGACGCCGCGGGTGAAGGATTTCCTGTCGCTCTATCCGGATGTGCAGCTGACGCTGCTGCTGGACGATAATGAGCTGGACCTGTCGATGCGCGAGGCGGACATCGCCATCCGCCTGTCGGCCCCGCGCCAGCCGGACCTGATCCAGCGCCACCTGATGACGGTGCGCGTGCACCTGTATGCCCACAAATCCTACATCGAAAAGCGCGGCATGCCGCAGTCGGTGGCGGAACTGGACCAGCATGACCTGATCGCCTATCCGAACGAGGCGCGGGCCCCGGTGACCAACATCAACTGGGCCCTGCATGTCGGCGACCCGCCGGGTGGCGAACGCCACACCGCGCTGCGCGTCAACAGCCTGTATGCCATGTTCCGCGCCGTTCAATCGGGCCTGGGCATCGCGTCGCTGCCCGATTATGTCGTTGATAACCAGCCCGATATCGTCCGCATCCTGCCGGAAGTGAGCGGGCCGCGCATCGACGCCTATTTCGTGTACGCCGAGGAATTGCGCCATTCCAAGCGCATCGCCGTGTTCCGTGACTTCCTCGTGAAGAAGGTTGCAGAGACCTTCCCATCGAGCCATGCATCAAACGCATAACTCAGGCTTGGCTTCACCCCTGGTATAATCGGCCTGGATGCTTAAATCTTGGGCCATCGCTGCTGCGTCGCAGCAGCGATGTTTCGCCCCGATTTACCCGGTCGGGGTTGGGTCCTTGACCCAGCGTCTCCCAGACGTGAAGCCTCCCTGTTCAACTCGGCCGGAAACCCTTGGGTTTTCCGGCCGTTTTTTTATCTGCACATCCCACAGCCAAGCCATCGCCTGAAATTTCGGCACAGGTCAGACCACGCCAGCCCATCTCATTGCGCATTTCACGATGGTGGGTGCGCGGGTTATGATGCCGCCTTAAATATCGGGGCAGCCGGCCATGGCGATCAACGGCATCAACAGCACAGGCACCTATACGGCCCCGGCCCCGCCCTCACCGGAGGGGGCGCCCGGTCGCCGTTCTGCCGACCCCGCACCGGCCCCGCCGCCGCCACAGCCGGCACCCGCCCCGCGCCTGCCGGAGAGAAACCTGTCGCCGGTCCCGCCTGTGCGGCTGGAACCGGTGCAGCCGGTGCAATATCGTGGGTACATCATCGACATTTCGGCCTGACGCCGTACAGGCTGGCCCGGTGGATGCCGACCGACAGGTCACACGGGGGATTTGATCAAACCCGCAGTGTGGGGACATCTGAACGCCATGCAGTTCATTGTTGAGATCCTTGCCTATACGCTCAAGCCAGGAACCGGCGGCGCATTCTTTGCCATCATGCGGGACAGCAGCGTCCCGCTGCACCAGGCAAGCGGTATCGACGTGGTATGGCACGGCCAGTCGAGGCACGACCCTGACGGCTATGGCCTCATCCGTGCCTTTCCCTCAATGGATTTGATGGAAGCCAGCCTGGCCGCCTTCTACGGCAGCGATGCCTGGCGGTCCGGCCCCAGGGAAGCGATCATCGCCAGTATCGAAACCTCAACACGGGTTTGCCTGCCACTGGATGTTGCCGGGATCGCAGCCATCAGAGCCAGCCAGGATTATACCGCCGGTCAAAAATCTTGACCTTTGGTATCCGCGCCGACTCAGCTTCGGCGGCGGCCCATGCCGCGGAAGCTTGAAATGCCGACCCGTCGGTATTTCAAGCCGCTGGTTTTATACCAAACTGCCGAGGGTTTGACCCTTGGCAGTTTGGAGGCTGGCGACGGCCAGCCCGGCGCTCGTGCGCCGTGAGCCAAGGGCGCGGAGGCGCCCGCCCGGCGATTGAGGGAAGCGAGATCTCCCTGGATCGGTCACGATCAAGGGAGATTGGTAT
>CALRNG020000503.1:0-3075 GCA_943369495.1 Rhizobium sp. Q54 | reverse complement strand
GACATTGTTGCCGCCGTCGATCACTGGATTGCCTTTGTCCTGCTGTCTGTGGTCGGCGGGCGCATGGTGTGGGAGGCGTGGAAGGGCGAAGAAGACGGGACGGGCGGCGGCATGGTGCTGACACTGTCCGCCCTGTTCATGGCCGGCTTTGCCACCTCCGTCGATGCGCTGGCAATTGGTGTGCCACTGGCCTTTTTCGACGAGCCGATCCTGGCGTCGGCGCTGGTGATCGGGCTGGTGACGTTCGGCCTGTCGACGCTGGGCGTGCTGCTGGGCCGGGCGGTGGGCCCGCTGCTGGGCCGCTGGGCGGTGGGGATCGGCGGGGCGGGGCTGATGCTGCTGGGTACCAAGATCCTGGTGCAGCATCTGGGGGCGTGAGCCCCCAGATGCCTGTTTTCAATCCGCCAGTTCCGCCATGACGCCCGCCATGCGGCCGATGCGGGTGACATGCTGTGGGTGGATGCCATTGCGCCGAACTATCCCAATGCACTGATAACCTGTCGCTGCGACACGTTCTGTTTCTCAAGTGACCAGCGTATTCTGGCTGCCGCGTCTGGTCGCCGGTGCCAGATGGTTTGCTGGAACGAACAGGCGATGTGGTCACGGCTATTGTCTTTGCGCGGTCGGTTGGTCCTGTTGCTGGTGGCGGTAATCATGGCCGCTTCCGCCCTGATGCTTCTGGAGTATCAGTCACGAAAGGTCGAAGCGGAGCAGCAGGCCCTGCTGCGGGCCCAGGACATGGCGCGGTTTGCCGCGACACAGCACGCAGACCTTCTGATCAGCCTGCAAAGGCTGGTCAGTGTCGCCGCCAACCGTATTTCACGCGAAGCGCCCGCCGATTGCGCCCGTTCGCTGCAAACGCTGAAGGGTACCCAGCCCTGGGTTTCGAATATCTTCGTGGCCCGCCCCGACGGGTCGATTCAATGTTCCACCGCTGCCGACGATGAAGAAATCAACCTGTCGGATCGCGCCTATTTCCAGGAAGTGTTGGCCAGCGCCCGTCCGGTGACCAGCGGGTATCTGCGCGCCCGCGCCTCAGGCCGGCCTGTCATGATCTACGCCCAGCCCATCATCTCCGAAGATCGGCAGGTGACCGGCATTGCCCTGGCCGGCGTGCTTCTGGACTGGCTGGACGGAATGGCCGCCCGCACTCTGGCAACGGCGCCCGGTGCCACGCTGACGGCGCTGGATCGCGACGGGGTGGTTCTGGCCCGGTATCCTGTCATATCGGGAATGGACGGTACGTCGATGGCACAGGCCCCCTTCGTTCAGGCGGCTCTGGCCACAGAGAGCGGAACCTGGAAGGGACGGGAATTTGACGAGATTCCGCGGCTGATGGGCTTCGTATCGTTGAACAACGGCATGCGGATCATCGTCTCCTATCCTCGCGACGAGGTTCTGTCGGCTGCCGTGGGGCAGTTTCAGCGCAATATCGCCCTTCTCATGGCGCTGGCGGTACTCTCTGTCCTTGTCTTGTACCTGGGCGTCCGCAGAACCCTACTGATCCCGCTGCGGAACCTGATTGCGACGGTACAGCGTCTGGGACGCGGAGAGTTGGGCCTGCGTGCGATGGCGGGCCCCGGAGAGATCGGGGTCCTGGCGGCGGCCGTCAATGACATGGCCGCCAGCCTGCAACGGCAGACGGCGGAACTGGCCACCCGTGATGCGCAATACCGGCTGTTGTCGGAACAGGGCAGCGATGTCGTCGCCCTGCATGCGCTGGACGGCACCTATCTTTATGTATCACCGACGGCCAGCTGGATGCTGGGTTATGCCCCCGAACAGCTGGTGGGCGCCACGCCGCAGGACCGTGCCCATCCGGAAGACCGCGATGGTCTGGACCGTATTCTGGCCATGCTGGTTGCCGGCATGCCCTGTGCGCCAACCACCTACCGTCTGCGGCACGGCGACGGACACTGGACCTGGGTGGAGACGGCCTTTGCCCTGGCCGCAGACGCGCTGGCCGGACAGCGCATCATCTCGGCCACGCGCGACGTGGGCGACCGGGTTATCCAGGAACAGGAACTTCGCGCCGCGCGTGACCGCCAGAGCGAACAGGCCGAAAGCCTGCAGGCATTGGCCGCCGACCTTGACCGGTCCCGCCGGGTGGCCGAGGCCGCTGCGGAAGCCGCCGAGGCGGCACGCGGCGAGGCGGAACGCGCCAACCAGGCCAAGTCCGAATTCCTGGCCAATATGAGCCACGAGGTGCGAACGCCGATGAATGGCATCATCGGCATGACGGCTCTGCTGCTGGATACTTCACTGACATCCGAACAGCGCGCCTTTGCGGAAACCATTCGCGAGAGTGCCGATGCCCTGTTGTACGTCATCAACGACATCCTGGACGTCTCAAAGCTGGAAGCCGGGAAGCTGGAGCTTGAAAGCATCGATTTTGCGCTGGAAGAGATCGTGGACGGGGTTGTGGCCCTGCTGAGCCCGCGCGCACGGCAGAAGGGCATCAGCCTGACCGCCACCATCGATCCGTCCGTCAATCGCGCCTATCGTGGCGATCCCGCCCGGCTGCGCCAGATCATGCTCAACCTGGCCGGCAATGCCGTGAAATTCACCAGCGAAGGGCATGTCGCCATCGACATACGGGCTGTCGGTCCCGATCTGCCGGCGGGGATGACCCGTCTGCGCTTCTTGGTCAGCGACACTGGCATCGGCATGAATGCTGAGCAGATGTCCCGCCTGTTCCAGAAGTTCACGCAAGCCGACAATTCAATTACCCGCCGCTTCGGCGGCACCGGCCTGGGGTTGGCCATCTGTCGGCAGCTGGTGGAGCTAATGGGTGGCGACATCCAGGCGGAAAGCGCCGTCGGCGAGGGTAGCCGTTTCTGGTTCACGGCTGTGCTGCCCGATGCCGCAGCGCCCCTGCCCGATACGGCCCGCGCGGCGGAGTGGCTGCGTGACCTGCGCGCGCTGGTCGTTGATGACGTAGAGGCCGATCGCCGCATCCTGTCCAGGCAGTTGGAACGGCTGGGCCTGCACGCCATGGTCGCCAATGGCGGACCTGCCGCACTGGCGGAGCTGGATAAGATGTTGCGGGAAGGAAGCTGCCCCACGCTGATCCTG
>CALRNG020000502.1:0-3090 GCA_943369495.1 Rhizobium sp. Q54 | reverse complement strand
CGGAATCCGGTTGCGCCTGCGAAATGGCGCTGGCACCGTATTGCTGGTGGTTCCAACGCCGACAGGGCCACAATATCTGGACACCCTGATATGTGGCCCGCCGCGTCGCCTGGGGGATGGCGCTGCGGCAGGGCATTTGGGAGTGAGGGGGACGGCATGACAGCCTTGAATATCGAGACCCAGGCATCGACGCATAATCCGCTGGACATGCTGGAAGAGATGGTTGTCGCCAATGAATGGCCCTTCGACCGCGTCTCCGAAGAGGAGATGGTGGTGGAGATCAATGGCCGCTGGTGCGAATACCGCCTGTTCTTCATGTGGCAGGCCGATGTCAGCGCGATGCAGTTCTCCTGTCAGTACGACATGAAGGTGCCGCCGGGCCGCAAGAATGCCGTGTCGGAACTGCTGGCCGAGGTCAATCCCAAGATGTGGCTGGGTCATTTCGACGTCTGCCACGATCAGCACACGCCCATGTTCCGTCAGACCACGCTGCTGCGCGGCGCGCGCGGCGCCAGCTCCGAACAGCTGGAAGACCTGATGGACATTGCCCTGTCGGAATGCGAGCGTTTCTATCCGGCCTTCCAGTTCGTGATCTGGGGCGGCAAGACTCCGGCGGAGGCCGTGTCTGCCGCCATCCTGGATACGGTAGGCGAGGCCTGATCAAGCTGGACGGGGCCAACGCCGTCGGGGATGAACCCCGCGACCCCGCCGGACATAAGGGGGAAACACCGGATGAGTGCGAGTTTGCTGCTGGTCGGGTGCGGTAAGATGGGCGGGGCCATGCTGGCCGGCTGGAAGGCCGCCGGTGCCGCCGGGACGGTTGTGGTGGTGGAACCGTTCGGCGTGCCCAGGGGCCTGCCCGCTGATGTGCTGGTCGTCAAGGAAGCTGCTGAAATCCCGGCCGATTTTGCGCCCGATGCCATCATCCTGGCCGTGAAGCCGCAGATGATGGATCAGGCGCTGCCCCACTATGCCCGCTATGCCGGGTCGGCCCTGTTCCTGTCCATTGCGGCGGGCAAGCCCATCACCTATTTCGAAAAGCATCTGGGGGGCCATGCCGCCATCGTGCGTGCCATGCCGAATACGCCCGCCGCTGTGGGGCGTGGCATCAGCGCCGCCGTCCCCAATGCCCATGCCAGCGACGTGCAGAAGACGCTGGCCCGTACCTTGCTGTCGGCAGTGGGGGAGGTGGCCTGGGTTGCAGATGAAACCCTACTGGATGCCGTGACGGCCCTGTCGGGCAGCGGTCCGGCTTACGTCTTCCTGCTGGTGGAAACCATGGCCAAGGCTGGTGTGGCCGCCGGCCTGCCGCCTGATCTGTCGATGCAGCTGGCACGCGCTACCGTCATGGGATCGGGCGAATTGCTGCGGCAGAGCCATGAGTCAGCCGAACAACTGCGCCGCAACGTCACCAGCCCCAAGGGCACGACGGAGGCGGCGCTGAATGTGCTGATGGCCGAGGGGCCGGGGGGCCTGCAGGACTTGCTGACCCGCGCCATTGCCGCCGGCACTGTGCGGTCACGGGAACTGGCTGGTTAAGAATATAACAGGGAGTACGCTTGGGATGGCCGGACCGTTGAGCCCCAGTGCGCAGAGGATACAGAACCTTCTGAACGATCTGGGCCATCCCATCCATGTCCTGGAGTTTGCCGCCTCGACCCGCACCTCGGCGGAGGCAGCGGCGGCCATCGGCTGTGACGTGGCGCAGATCGCCAAATCGATCATGTTCCGTACCCGCGACACGGGCCGCCCTGTCCTGGTCGTCACCTCGGGCAGTAACCGGGTTAACGAGGCGTCGGTGATCCGCCATCTGGCGGTAGCGCTAGGGGGCGAGAAACTGGCCAAGGCCGATGCCGATTTCGTGCGGCAGAAGACAGGCTATCCGATCGGGGGCGTGCCGCCGCTGGGCCATAATGTGCCGCCCATCACCCTGTTCGACCGCGACCTGATGAACTTCACCACCGTCTGGGCCGCCGCCGGCACCCCCAACACCGTCTTCCCCATCGCGCCGGACGCGCTGGCCGGCATTGTGGGTGGGGTGGTGGCGGAGGTGGTTTGAGGGCGGTGGCGGTCAGATTGCAGACTTCTCCGCCGCTTCCTGCTATGACGCTAGCTATCAGCGCCAATTCTACGCCTGCACCCATTCGCAGCCGTCGTCTTTCGACGACGGAAAGCCGCTAGCGCTGAAACACACCCTTTTTTTGTGTTTCACATGGTTGCATAGGCCCGCTTTCGATCGGAGCGGGCCAGCAATTTACTCCGAATTCAGGGGGCACCCCTCACTCCGCCGGGACCAGCCGGCGGGTCTGCATCACGCGGTGGGTTTGGGTGCTGCGGGCCTTGTCAATCACACCTGCCAGACGTTCGGCGGCGCGCGCCAAGCGTTCTGGGGTGAAGGCGGCATAGCCCAGGGCGACGGCCCCTGGATCGCCGGCAATGGCCGGCCCGCGCCGGCAGGCCGACAGGGCGGGCAGGGCGATACGGGCCTGGGCGGCCAAGGCCGACAGGGTTGTATCATCCACACCCAAGGTGGGCGACAGGCGCCCGACCAGATGCAGGCCGGACCCGGCCGCGTCCACCGTGATGGCGCCCGACCAGTGGCGTTCGGCGGCGAATAGCAGCGCCTGCTGCCGTTCGGCATAGAGCCGGCGGGTGCGGCGCATGTGGCTGGCATAATGGCCTTCCACCAGGAAGTCATGGACTGCCATCTGTTCGGGCAGCGGCACATGCATGCCCATGCGGGCGCGCAGGTTCTGGGCGGCGGCGACCAGGGACGAGGGCACGACCAGCCAGGACAGGCGCAGGGCCGGCACCAGCGTATTGTCGAGCGCGCCCAGATGCAGGACGCGCTCATTCTCATCCAGCCCCTGCAGGGCGGGCAGCGGACGTCCTGTATAGCGGTAGCCGCCGTCGCGGTCATCCTCCAGCAGCCAGGCACCATTACGGCGTGCCCAGGCCAGGACTGCCATGCGGCGGCGCAGCGGCATGGTGCCACCCGACGGGTATTGCCAGCCCGGCGTGACCACGGCCAGCCGCGCATCGGGGGCCAGACGGGCGCCACGTTCCGGGTCGATGCCATCGGCATCCACC
>CALRNG020000501.1:0-3092 GCA_943369495.1 Rhizobium sp. Q54 | reverse complement strand
GCCGGGCCGCCCGCTCCCGCCGTTCCTCCACGCTTGTGGTCCGCGCCGTGCCCTTGCCCAGGCCGACGGCACCAACGGCCACCAGCCCCAGGACCAGCAAGCCATTGCCAATATCGCCCAGATAGTCACCGGCCAAGAAGGAGGTGGCAAGCCCGCCCCAGAACAGGAAATTCAGCCAGCGCCGGGGATTGCCCCGGTCCAGCAGGCCGTAAATCGCGCAGGCCCCGAAGAACAGGCCACCGATGATGTAAATCTCATGCAGCCCGATCATGCCACGGCCCCTTTCATCCCCAGACGCCGGTCCAGGGCGCGCAGCCGCACGGCATGCACGCCGAGCGCCGCGATGGCCGACGGGATGGCCCACATTGAGAGCTGCAACGGCTCTACCATCACCCCGTTCTGTTCCAGGAAGCCCTTGATCAGCAGGATCGACGCAATGGCCAGGAAGATATCCTCGCCGAAGAATAGGGCGATATTGTCCACCGCCGCCGCATGGGCGCGGACCAGATTGCGGGTGTCGTCATCCAGGGGGCCGTTCCGCTGCTCCGCCGCTGCCTCCGTCATGGGGGCCAGCAATGGGCGCACCGTCTGTGCATGTCCGCCAACGGAGGTCAGGCCGACAGCGGCCAGGGCCTGACGCGCGATGAAATAACCCAGCAGCAGCCGACCCGGCGTCGCCGCCTTCACTCGCGTGATCAGGCCGCGCGCCAGTTCCTGCAACCCTTCGCGTTCCAGCAACCCGATGACGGGCAGCACGATCCAGATCAGGCTAACATAGCGGTTCTCATTAAAGGCCTTGCCCAGGGCCGCGATCAGGGCCAGCGGCTCCATCCCCGCCGCCAGACCCGTGGTGATGGCCGCCGCCGCGATGACCAGCAAAGGGTTGATCCGGGCCACAAACCCGACCACCACCACCCCCACACCCAACAAAACCCACATGGCGCCCCCGGTACCGGCAATGAAGGCGACAGGGTGCCCATGGCGGTCACCCTTGCCAAGCGGAAAGGGGAGGAGACGGCAGAATGGAGAAATATGCATTTGAAATCATATGCTATTGGCATCATGTTTACGGATGCCTATGATTTCATGGACCCATCATGCGTCATGGCTTGGGATGTTCAGCTTGATCGGGATTTTGCGGTGGAGGCGGCGGCCTTCCCATCGGCAGTGCGGGTGGAAATAGCAGCCCTGGTCGGTCTGTTACGGGAGTTCGGACCGCAGTTGCGAAGGCCCCATTGTGACACGTTGAACGGGTCGGCCCATGCCAACATGAAGGAGCTGCGCTTCACCGTCGTTGACGGTGAATGGCGCATCGCCTTCGCGTTCGATCCAACGCGGTCGGCAATCGTGCTGGTCGGCGGCAGCAAGTCGGGCAAGGCCGAACGCCAATTCTACCGCGATCTGATCCGTATTGCCGATAAGCGGTTTGGTGATCATCTGGCACGATTGTCCAAAGGGGACAGGGGGAGAAAATGACCGTCAGTCTTGAAAGCTTCATGAAGGATTTCACGGCGGAGGAACGGGCTGCGGTGGCTGCCCGCACACAGGCGCTGATCGCGGAGGAATTGACCCTGCGTGACTTGCGGCAGGCGCAGAACCTGACGCAGGAACGGATGGCGGAATTGATGGGGATTGAGCAAGAAAGCGTGTCGCGGCTGGAACGGCGGGCCGACCTGCTTCTGTCCACCCTCAGCAGCTATGTCGCGGCCATGGGCGGACGGCTGCGTCTGGTGGCAGAGTTTCCCGACCGTCAGCCAGTGGAGGTCGCTCTGTCGGATATCACCGGTGAGACAGGCGCGCAGTCGAAGCCGCGTCGGCGCAAGGCAGGCGCGGGTCGCGGTCCGGATGGCGTGGCGGCGTGAACCATCGCAGTGACTGCAAAAAATCACCATCCCCACCCTTGAACCCCTGCCATCCCCCCCTTACATCAGCGGCATCCTGGGTCCGGGCCCCTCTGGCGTGATGGCAACAGCCGCACGCGATGTCGGACTCCTTGGGCGAAGCTATGGCTTGGTCGTGAAGGAGCCTGTCTTTTATGTCGAACCTGGAACGTTATTCCCCCCGTTACGATAATCCTGGCGCCGACGCGCATATGGACAATCACTGGCGCGTGCGCCGGCGGCTGGACCGTGTGGCAAGGCTGCTGGACAGCGCCATCAGCCTGCCCATTGTCGGGCGGGTGGGTCTGGATGCGCCCTTGAACCTGATCCCCGGCGCCGGTCTGGCTGTGTCCACGGGCGTTGCCGGCTGGCTGGTCTGGGAAAGCGCGCGGCTGGGCGCGCCCAAACGGCTGATCACCAAGATGGCGGGCAATGTCGTCATCGACAGTCTGATCAGCGCCATCCCCGTTGTGGGCTGGTTCGGCGACCTGTTCTTCCGCGCCAATGACCGCAATGTCGATCTTCTGCGCCGTCACCTTGACGGCCAGCACCCGTTCCGCCGTCCCCACGATGGGCGCGGCGGCATCATCGACGGGACCTATACCCGTCTTTAAAAATACCCAATAAAACAACATCTTGGCAGATGAGGTCCTAAAATGAGCCTGTTCAACATGTTCAAGAGCGACAAGGGCGAGGCAATGACGGCCCACAAGGCCTTCGCCATCGCCCTTCTGTACACCATGGCCGCCGATGGCGAGATGGATGCCGAGGAGGTGGGTCACCTTCTGGCCGTCATCGGTGGCGAGAAGTCGGGCGGCACCATTGGTGTCGGCGCCAACAATCAGGCGCTGCTGAACGCCTCCATGAAATATGTGCGCAGCCACAGCCATGAACAGTTCCTGGCTGAGGCGACGCCCGTCCTGACCACGGCGCAGCGCCTGTGCATCCTGATGAACCTGGTCGACAGCGCCCTGTCGGATGGCGAGGCGGAGCCGGAGGAGCGTGAATTTTTCGACAAGGCGCAGAAGGCTTTCGGCATCACCGATGAGCAGTTCCGCCCCTATTTCGAAGTCATCATGATGAAGAATGACCGGGCCGTGTTTGTGGACAAGAACCATCCCATGAACCAGCCCGGTTTCCAGGTCGGCATGCCGGGGCAAGCGGCATGACCGTTGCGGCCGCGGGCAACACGTCCCGCGGGCCGGCTCCCCT
>CALRNG020000500.1:0-3096 GCA_943369495.1 Rhizobium sp. Q54 | reverse complement strand
GCATCAATTCGGCCATCTACAGCCGCACCGGCGGTTCGGTCGGCATTGGCTTTGCCATCCCGTCCGGCATGGCCCGCACCGTGATTGAGGAAATCCGCAAGGCCGGCAAGGTGCGGCGTGGCTGGCTGGGCGTGCAGATCCAGTCGGTGACCCCGGAAATTGCCGAAAGCATGGGCCTGGCCCATCACAAGGGTGCCCTGGTCGGTACCGTGACGGAGGCCAGCCCCGCCGCCGAAGCCGGCCTGAAGCCCGGCGACGTCATCCTGACCTTCGACGGCAAGGAGGTTGCCAATAACCGCACCCTGCCACGCATGGTGGCTGGCACGCCGGTGGGCACCAAGGTCAATGTCGGCATCTCCCGCAAGGGGACGCCCATGAATGTGACCGTGGCCCTGGCCGAATTCCCCGAGGAGCAGGCCACCGCCGAAGAGGAAGGCGCACCGGAGGAACAGGCCGCCGGCAAGGACGCCGTGCAGCAGCAGGTGGACGCGCTGGGCCTCACCGTCTCTGCCATCACCGCCGACCTGCGCCGGCAGTTCGAACTGGCCGAGGGCACCAAGGGCGTGGTCATCACTAAGGTGAACCCCAACGCCCCGGCCCAGTCACGTCAGCTGCGCCCCGGCGACGTCGTGCTGGAGGTCAGCCAGCAGCCCGTGGCCAACCCCGCCGACGTACAGGACCGCGTCATCAAGGCCAAATCCGCCGGCCAGAAGGCCGTGCTGCTGCTGGTCGAACGCCGTGGTGAACAGACCTTCCTGGCCCTGTCGCTGGAAGGCGCGCAGTAAGCAAGATGGTAGGTCAGGTCGAGGCGGAAGCCTCGCCCTGACCTACGTCCGGACGGCCCCCGAACCACCCACCCTTGACACCTACGTCCATCATCGCGCACTTTCCCCCCGTCCAAGGGGAACCCCGGCAAGGGGCTGAGACACCGCATGGACCGCTTAGAGGCGGCACCGGCGCGGGAACCCTTCGAACCTGATCCGGGTCGTACCGGCGTAGGGATGGAAGCATAGGGGCCCTGTCTGCCCCGCACGTGCCGCCGCACCCCGTGCGCATGCCCGGATCTCCACATCAAGGGAGGTCCAGATGCCAGATACCAACATTACCGATCCTGAATTCCGCGTGACCACCGGCCCGCTGCCGGCATCACGTAAAGTCCATGTCGCGGGGGAGCACTTTCCCGAACTCCGCGTGGCCATGCGCGAGATCGACCTGTCGCCCAGCGCCAATGAGCCGCCGGTGCGCGTCTATGACCCGTCTGGCCCCTATACCGACCCCGCCATCCGCACCGATATCCGCCTGGGTCTGCCCGAGCTGCGCCGGTCCTGGGTGACGGCGCGCGGCGATGTGCAGGCCTATGACGGTCGGGAGGTGAAACCGGAAGATAACGGTCTGCGCGAAGGACAGGAAAGTCCCGTTCCCCTGTTCGACCGCGCAACCCGCCGGCCCCTGCGCGCCAAGGCCGGCGCCAATGTCAGCCAGCTGCACTATGCCCGCAAAGGCATCATCACGCCGGAGATGGAGTATGTCGCCATCCGCGAAAATCTGGGTCGGCAGCGTCTGGCCGAACAGGCGGCCCGCGATGGGGAGGATTTCGGGGCGTCGATCCCCGATTATGTGACCCCGGAATTTGTGCGCGACGAGATTGCGCGCGGCCGGGCGATCATCCCCAATAATATCAACCACCCGGAGACGGAGCCGATGATCATCGGCCGGAACTTCCTGGTGAAGATCAACGCCAATATCGGCAATTCGGCGGTGACCTCGTCCGTCGCGGACGAGGTGGACAAGCTGGTCTGGGCCATCCGCTGGGGTGCGGACACCGTCATGGACCTGTCCACGGGCCGCAATATCCACACGATCCGTGAATGGATCATCCGCAATTCACCGGTCCCCATTGGCACGGTGCCCATCTATCAGGCGCTGGAAAAGGTGAATGGCAAGGCGGAGGACCTGACCTGGGAGCTGTTCCGCGATACCCTGATCGAACAGGCCGAGCAGGGGGTGGATTACTTCACCATCCATGCCGGCGTGCGGCTGGCCCATATCCCGCTGACAGCCAAGCGGGTCACCGGCATCGTCAGCCGGGGCGGCTCCATCATGGCCAAATGGTGCCTGGCCCACCACAAGGAGAACTTCCTCTATACGCATTTTGAGGAAATCTGCGAGATCATGAAGGCGTATGACATCGCCTTCTCGCTGGGTGACGGCCTGCGCCCCGGCAGCATCGCCGATGCCAATGACGCCGCCCAGTTCGCGGAGCTGGACACGCTGGGCGAGCTGACCCAGATCGCCTGGAAGCATGATGTGCAGGTGATGATCGAAGGGCCGGGCCATGTGCCCATGCACAAGATCAAGGCCAACATGGACAAGCAGCTGAAAGTCTGTGGCGAGGCGCCCTTCTACACGCTGGGGCCGCTGACCACCGATATCGCGCCGGGTTACGACCACATCACCAGCGGCATTGGCGCTGCCATGATCGGCTGGTTCGGCACCTCCATGCTCTGCTATGTCACGCCCAAGGAACATCTGGGCCTGCCCGACCGCGATGATGTGAAGGTGGGGGTGATCACCTATAAGCTGGCGGCCCATGCCGCCGATCTGGCCAAGGGCCATCCGGGCGCGCAGGAACGCGATGACGCCCTGTCCCGCGCCCGGTTTGAGTTCCGCTGGCGCGACCAGTTCAACCTGTCACTGGACCCCGAAACGGCGGAGAAATTTCACGACCAGACCCTGCCGGCGGAAGGCGCCAAGCTGGCGCATTTCTGCTCCATGTGCGGGCCAAAATTCTGCTCCATGAAGATCACGCAGGAAGTGCGCGATTACGCGGCGGCACAGGAAGGGATGGCCGCCATGTCGGCGGCGTTCAAGGAGAAGGGCGGGCAGGTTTACCTGTCGGACAGGCCGATGCCTGAGGATCATCACTGAGGGGGCGGGGCCGATATTGTGATGCCGTAGGTCAGGTCGAGCCATAGGCGAGCCCTGACAAGCGACAGCGCCCGTGAATGTCAGGGCTCGGGCTCTGCCCTCGACCTGACCTTGTCTGTCTTAAGGTGCTATTTTTGTGTTGCAGCTGAGGGAGAGCGGGCCCCGGTT
>CALRNG020000499.1:0-3105 GCA_943369495.1 Rhizobium sp. Q54 | reverse complement strand
TCGGCAATATGGTCGGGCGGCAGGACCATGCCCGTCCAGGCGCCATAGCCGGTATGGTTGGAGAACTGCACGGTATTGACGGCAATGGCGTCAAAGCCCAGCCGTTCCAAGGGGAAAACGGCGGCGCGGTTACCGACATGGCCGAAGGCGACATGGGATTGGATGGTCAGAATGGTCCGCAATCCGCTATCCTTTCGAGAAATGATCAAGTAAGTCTGGTCACAATGCTATACGAATGGGTATGGGGTACTTGTTTTTTTCGATCGGGGTCGATTTGAAACCTGTGTCATCCCTCCTTATCCGACAACAAGAAGGTCCAGATAATGAATATATTGCGTGATGCCAAGATAAAGACGCGAGTATTGGTCGGATTCGGGGTGCTGCTCGCTCTGCTCGTCGTACTGACCGGTGTCGGTATGCAGAAGGTTGGCCTGATCGACAAAAGTCTTACTCAAATTAACGAGGTGAATGGCGTTAAGCAACGTTACGCGATTAATTTTCGCGGGTCGGTCCATGATCGTGCCATTGCCTTGCGTGATGTTGTCCTCGTCAGCAGCGCCGGTGAGGTTGATCAAGCGGTTGCAAGCATCCAACGCTTGGAAGCGGACTATGCCCGCTCGGCCAAGGCGATGGATGAGATGTTCAGCGTGCGCACGGACACCACCCCCGAAGAACGTCAGATCCTGGCATCAATCAAGCAGATTGAAGCCAAGACCATGCCGGGTATCGTTCAGGTGATCGCCTTGCGCAAGGAAGGCAAGGAGGCGGAAGCCAAGGCGCTTTTGCTGAGTACGGTCGGTCCTGACCTTTCGGAATGGTTGGTGCGGATCAACAAATTCATCGACAAGGAGGAGGCCGATAACAACGCCATCGGCACTGGCGCCCGAAGCGAAGCCAGCGGCTTTTCATATTTGATGCTGTCCATCTGCGCTGCCTGCATCATTATCGGGGCTGGCGTGGGCTGGTGGACAATCCAGTCGATTCTGCCGCTGCGTCACCTGACGGACGCCATGTTGCGCCTGGCTGGTGGCGATCTCAATACCAACATTCCGGCTTACAGCGCCAAGAACGAGGTCGGTGAGATCACGGGCGCCGTGCAGGTTTTCAAGGCGAATGCGGTTGACGCCGAGCGTCTGCGAAAGGAACAGGCGGCGGCTGAGCTGCGGGCGGGCGAGGCGCGGAAGGCGGAGATGCAGGCGTTGGCCCGCCGCTTTGAAGAGGAAATCGGCGCCGTGGTGTCGGCCGTCGGTACCTCATCCGGGCATATCAAGCAATCGGCGGAGGTCATGCTGTCGACTGCCAGCAATGCGGAAGACCGGGTGAATACGGTGCAGGCATCGGCCAGTCAGGCCACTGAAAATGTTCAAGCCGTTGCAACAGCCGCCGGTCAATTGGCATCCTCCATTCAGGAGATCGCCCGCCAGATTGAGGAAAGCTCAGACCGCACCCGTCGGGCGTCGGAGCAGGCGGTGCTGACTAACGAAATCGTTGACGGATTGTCGACCAAGGCCGACCGCATCGGCGATGTTCTGGGCCTGATCAGCGATATTGCCAGCCAGACCAACCTGCTGGCGCTCAACGCCACCATCGAGGCGGCGCGTGCGGGCGAGGCCGGCAAGGGCTTTGCCGTTGTCGCATCGGAGGTGAAGTCGCTGGCCAGCCAGACGGCGCGCGCCACCGACGATATTGCCCAGCGTATCGCCGAAATCCAGGCCGCGACGGGGGAAGCGGTGAAGGCCATCAAGGAGATTGGGGCCACCGTGGAGCAGGTGAACCAGATTTCCTTCTCCATCGCGTCCGCCGTGGAGGAACAGAACGCCGCCACCACCGAAATCGCCCGCAGCGCCCGCCATGCCTCCAACGGCGTGGAGACGGTGACCATGGCAGTGGTCGATGTGCGCGAGGGCACGGCCCAGACGGGAGCGGAATCGAAGGCGCTGCTGACCGCGTCCGCCGAACTGACCGACCATGCCGGTGCCTTGAAGGCGCAGGTGGACCGGTTCCTGGCGTCGGTGCGCGCGGCGTGATGGTGGCGTGACACCCCGTCCCGTTGCCGGGGCCAGCCTTCCTCGGGTAGGCTGGCCCCGTTCTTCATTTGGGATCAGGCATCATGCATATCCGCCCCCGCCGCTCCGCCCTTTACATGCCCGGTGCCAATGCCCGCGCCCTGGACAAGGCGCGGGGGCTGCCCGCCGATGTCCTGATCCTGGACCTGGAAGACGCGGTGGCGCCGGATGCCAAGGAACAGGCCCGCGCCCAGGTGATGGCGGCGGTGCATGAAGGCGGCTATGGCAGCCGGGAGCTGGTGATCCGCGTCAACGGCCTGGACACGCCATGGGGCCATGCCGATCTGGTGGCCGCCGCCACGTCAGGCGCCGATGCCGTGCTGATCTGCAAGGTGGACAGTGCCGAGGGTGTGCGGCAGGCGGACCGGGTGCTGCGCGCCGCCGGTGCGCCGGAAAGTTTACGCCTCTGGGTGATGATGGAAACGCCGCGTGCCATGCTGGCGGCGGGCGACATTGCCGGGGCGTGTGCGCGCATCGAGTGTCTGGTGATGGGCACGTCGGACCTGACCAAGGACCTGAACGCGCTGGGGACCCGCGACCGGCTGCCCATGGTGACCAGCCTGGGCCTGTGCATGCTGGCCGCCCGTGCCTATGGCCTGACCGCCATTGACGGGGTGCATGTCGATCTGGACGATGCCGAAGGGCTGGCCGCGTCCTGCCGCCAGGGCCGCGAACTGGGCTTCGACGGCAAGACCCTGATCCATCCCAAGCAGTTGGACGCCGCCAACGAGGCCTTTGCGCCGTCGGTCGAGGAGGTCGCCCGCGCCCGGCGCATCATCGCGGCGCATGCCGACGCCGTCGCCGCCGGCAAGGGCATCACCCTGGTCGATGGCAAGCTGATCGAAGCGCTTCATGTGGAGACGGCAAGGCGGGTGGTGGCGCTGGCCGAGGTGGTTGGGGTGGGGTGAACGAAGGGGGGCTACACAAACTCCCATATGGCCCCCATCGTCATCCCGGCGAAAGCCGGGACCCAGGGGCCTAAGCGCACAACCTGTCCACCACGGGTCGACGCTGCCGAAAGGTTTGATCTTGTGGCCCC
>CALRNG020000498.1:0-3107 GCA_943369495.1 Rhizobium sp. Q54 | reverse complement strand
CCAACAGCTCATCGCTCGCGGAAAACCTCAAAAACTCGCCATAACCGCCGTCATGCGAAAGCTCCTCATCCACATCAATGCCGCTTGCAGACAACAGCTAAAAGACGCAGAGGAGAAAGAAAAACAACCTAATTAACACGGTTGTCTACGCCTGCTGCCAGGGATCATAGGTCCCCAGGTGCCAGAGATGGCCTTCCGGGTCGCGCAGGGTGAAGGCGCGCGACCCGTAGGGTGTGTCGATGATCCCGCCCTCCAGCGCGCTTTCTCCCGCTGCGACCGCGCAGGCATAGGCGGCGTCAATGTCGGTGATGATGAAACAGCTCAGTGCTGCCCCCGACCCGTCGGGGCCGGGTGCCCGGAACCCGTAAATATCCTCCTTATCGCTGCCCAGCATCACCATGCCGGCCCCCAGGACCAGCTGGGCATGCACAATGCTCCCGCCCTCTCCCGGCACCACCAGCTGTTCGGCAAAGCCCAGAACCCGGACCAGCCAGGCGATGGCGGCAGGCGCGTCGTGATAGCGCAGGCAGGGGGTCACCTGCCCGTTACGGTCCTGTTCCGGCATGAGCTTTCCTCAGAAGTTACCGATATCACCTTCCGTTAGGTAAACATAATGTGGTCACGCGGGCCACCCCCCCTCTTTCGCTCCGATATCTTTTCCTATATGCACGCCCTGTGTGAACCCGCGCCTCAGATGGCGGCGGGGCTGGTACCGGTTGGTCTTTCGGAGGAAGTACGGTGAAGGCGCTGAAGCCCCTGTTCATGTCCGGCAAGGAAGTGCTGCCCCTGGTCGAAGGCGGGAAAGGCATCGCCGTATCGAACGGGCAAAGTGCGGGCGCCTGGGCGGCTGCCGGCGGCATCGGCACCTTCTCCGGCGTCAATGCCGACAGCTTTGACGAGAATGGCAACCCGGTCGAGCAGGTCTATCACACCCGCACCCGCCGCGAGCGGCACCATGAGCTGATCGCCTATGGTATCAAGGGCGGCATCACCCAGGCCCGCATCGCGCATGAGACGTCCAACGGCAATGGCCGGCTGCATGTCAATGTTCTGTGGGAAATGGGCGGGGCCGAGGAGATCCTGGAAGGCATCTTGGAAGGGGCCAAGGGTCTGGTCCATGGCGTGACCTGTGGTGCCGGCATGCCCTACCGCGTGGCGGAAATCGCCGTGCGCCATGGCGTGCATTACTATCCCATCGTCAGCTCGGCCCGCGCCTTCCGCGCCCTGTGGCTGCGCGCCTATAACAAGTTCCCCAGCAATCTGGGCGGCGTGGTCTATGAGGACCCCTGGCTGGCCGGCGGCCATAATGGCCTGTCCAACAGCGAAGATCCGCAAAAGCCGGAAGACCCCTATCCCCGCGTCGCGGCGCTGCGCCAGATGATGAACAGTTTCGGCCTGACCGAGACGCCGATCGTCATGGCTGGCGGCGTCTGGTGGCTGGAGGAATGGGATCACTGGCTGGACAATCCGGAAATCGGCCCTGTCGCCTTCCAGTTCGGCACCCGTCCGCTGCTGACCAGGGAAAGCCCGATTTCGGATGCCTGGAAGCAGAAGCTTCTCACCCTGAAGGCGGGCGACGTCTATCTGAACAAATTCTCGCCCACGGGCTTCTACTCGTCCGCCGTGCGCAACCCGTTCCTGGAAGATCTGCGCCTGCGGTCCGAACGGCAGGTGGCGTTTGCGACGGAGCCGGTGGGCGAGCTGACGGAAGAATTCGCCGTCGGCCCGCGCGGTCGCCCCATCTATCTGACCGCCACCGACAAGGCCCATGCCCAGGGTTGGGTGGCCGCCGGCTATAGCCAGGTGCTGAAGACCCCGGACACGACCGTGGTTTTCGTGACCCCGGACAGTGCCCGCACCATTCTGAAGGATCAGGTGGATTGCATGGGCTGCCTGTCGGCCTGTGCCTTTTCCAACTGGTCGCAGAATGAGGAAGGCACCACAGGGCGGCGCGCCGATCCGCGTTCCTTCTGCATTCAGAAGACCTTGCAGAACATCAGCCATTCGGATGATTGCGAGCATCAGCTGATGTTTGCCGGCCACAATGCCTACCGCTTCGCCCAGGACCCCTGGTACGCCAATGGCTTCGTGCCGACGGTCAAGGAACTGGTCGACCGTATCCTGACGGGTAAGTAATACCCATTTCCCTCAAGCGCCGGGCGGGCGCATCCGCGCCCTTGGGCTTACGCCGCACGTGCGGCGGGCTGGCAGTCGCCAGCCTCCAATCTGCCCTTGGCCGATTGGCAGAAACCCCACCGCCCAACGGTGGGGTTTTTTGTTTCAGCCCGCGCTACCCGGCCGGCTTTTCGCGATGGCGCGGGACAGCAGGATCACGGGGATGATGCCGACCGCCACGATGGCCAGTGCCGGTGTGCTGGCCTCCGCCAGACGCTCATCGCTGGCCAGCGTATAGACGCGCACGGCCAGCGTGTCGAAATTGAAGGGCCGCACGATCATGGTGGCCGGCAGTTCCTTCATGACATCGACAAAGACCAGCAACGCCGCCGTCAGCAGGCTGCCGCGCATGATGGGCGTATGGACCTTCAACAGGGTCTTGCCCGGCGTCTGGCCCAGGATGCGGGCGGCCTGATCCAGGGTGGGGCGGATCTTGGACAGGCTGGCTTCCACCGTGTTGAAGGACACGGCCAGGAACCGCACCAGATAGGCATAGATGATGGCCACCAGGGTGCCCGACAGGATAAGACCGGTCGAGACATCGAAATGCCCACGCATGAACCCATCCAGCGCATTATCAAGATGGGCGGCGGGGATCAGGATACCGACGGCGATGACGCTGCCCGGCACGGCATAGCCCATGGCCGCCACCCGCGCCGCCCCCTTCAGCAGGGGCGTGGGCCGCAGCCGCAGCCCATAGGCGACCAGGGCCGCCAGCGCCACCGCCAGGATGGAGGTGATACCCGCCAGCACAAAGGAATTGCCGGCCAGGTGACGGAAACTGTCCGCGAACAGACTATCCCCCTCCGTCACCGCCATATGGGCCAGCAGGACCACGGGCACGACAAAACCCAGCAGCAGCGGCGTCAGACAGGCGGCCAGCGCCGCCCCCGCCCGCACGCCCTGCAAGCTGTAGGAGGGCAGCACCCGGT
>CALRNG020000497.1:0-3120 GCA_943369495.1 Rhizobium sp. Q54 | reverse complement strand
CGCCCGCGCAGAGGCATTTCCTCCACCCGCCGGTAACCGGCCAGGGCGGCTTCCCCATCGGTGACCAGGGCGGCACCGGCCACTTCATCGGATATGACGATGGCGGCTTCCAACTCGCGCGTCAGGTGGGTCAGACGGCTGGCGACATTGACGGTGTCGCCGATCACCGTGAATTCCAGCCGCTGGTCCGACCCGATATCGCCGGCCACCACGGCCCCATAATGCACGCCGATCCCCAGCCCCACCGACGGTAGGCCGCGGGCCGCGCGGTCGCGGTTCCAGTCATCAATGGTGTCCTGCATGTCATGGGCACAAGCCAAGGCCGCCGCCGGGTCCCGGCCGCTGGGCGCCAGCAGGCCGAAGGTCGCCATCACGCAGTCACCGATATATTTGTCGACCGTGCCGCCATGGGTGAAGACGGCCTTCTCCATGCGAATGCGGAACTGACGCAGCAGGTCGATGATCTCCGCCGCCGGCGCATTCTCGCACAGGCGCGTGAAGCCTGTCAGATCGGCGAACAGGACGCAGACGACGCGGGTATTGGGCTGTGACAGGGGGCTGTCGCTGGCCGCCAGCCGTTCCACCATGTCGGGTGAGAAATAGCGGGCCAGGTTCGCCCGCTCACACTCCGTTGCGGCCTGGCTGACCAGCAGCATTTTCGACCGGCGCACCGCCGCCGCCAGGGTGAGGGCCACCAATATCAGGATCAGGACCTGGCTGAGCCAGCCGGACAGGTCTACATAATAGGGGTCCAGTATGACCTCGAAGATTTCGGTGAGGCTGGTGCTGTGAAAGGGCCAGTCCATCGGCATGGTGAAGGTGCGCGGCTCTCGCAACGCATGCACGATGACGGCTGACCAGGAGAGTGCGGCGGTCACCCCACTCCACACCACCAGGGCCGGACGCTGCAGGGTGGCGGTACTGGCCACCATCAGGAAGAAGACAGCGAACCAGACGCTGCTCGTGGTCAGGGCGGCGGGCATCACCTCCCCGCTGAACACCACCGGCACCGTCATCACCGCCGCGATGGTGGCATTGTCAAAGGCCACAGACGCGAACAGGTGCCAGGGCCGGAACAGCCGGGTGCGGTGCAAGGCCCACAGCCCCATGCCGTTACAGGCCAGGATCGCGATGCAGATATAGCCGGCTATGTTGCCGACCGACTGGTCCAGCGCAACGATCCAGCTGAGGATCGCACCCAACCCGATCAACCGGGCCCAGGTGGCCATCTCGATGCCGCGCGCCTGTTCGCGTGCAAACACGGCCTTCAGCCGCGCCTCCGCCCCCAGATTGCGATCCGACAGGTTGCTCATGCCACCCTTCCCCGCTACCGTTCCCGACGGCGCTGTCCCCTGGTCATCAAGCTAACGCGAGACGGGGTCTTTATGACAGGGCCAAGCGTCAACCCAACCCAGCCGATCCCGCAAGCCGGCAGACCATGAACGCCAATCATGGAGGGTTGATGGCAAGGATACGCATTTTCGCATCCATTGTTTGCAATCGCAATTGCATTAGGCAGTGGAGCGTCAAAGTTTTGCAAAATGCATTTCATTTCGCATTATTGTGCTGGTGATTCCACGGGTAGGCGGTTGGAAATCCGTGCATGTCCTATTGGCATACCCCGTGCAGCAGGAAGGATCAGAAAGGCCAACGCCTTCCCAGAAGTAAAAGCCCAGACGGAGCCGACATCATGACCACGTTCTTCGCCAAGACCACCGCAGCCGCCGCCATCGCTGTTGCGTTCGCGGCCCCGGCCATGGCCCAGAACGCGTCCGGCACGATCCAGCTGAAGGGCAATGTCGCTCTGTCTTGCACCATCGCCGTTCAGGACCTGAACCAGTCGCTGGCGCTGAAGGTCGGCGAAACCGCCAAGACGGTCGGTTCGGTCACCGAGACCTGCAATTCCGGCTCCGGCTACAAGATCACGCTGGCGTCGGCGAATGCCGGCAAGCTGAAGTCCGGCAATTTCACCATCAACTATACCGTCAGCTATGACAATGGCACCGCCGGCGCTCTGACCGCTGCCATGGTCGTCGATCGTGCCACGGCCCAGTTCGGCAAGAAATCCGACCTGAAGGTTACCGTCCCCGCGTCCGACCAATACATCGCCGGCGATTATGCCGACACCGTCACCGTCACCATCGCCGCCAAGTAAGTCTGCGGTGCCAGTCCCCCCGCCCAAAACCGGGCGGGGTTTTCCATATCCGGATGGAGGGGTGCAGAATGCGCCATATGCTGGTCCGGGCCGTTCTGGCCTTGCTTTTATCGTCGACTGCCCTGATGCCCGCCGCAAAGGCGCAGAGCACGGGCGGCAATTTCTCATTGCGGGGCACTATGCCCATGTCCTGCGCCATCAGTGTGCAGGACAATAATGTCATCTGGAACCTGACCAGCGGCGAAGGGTCGAAGACGGTCGGGTCGGTGACGGAAAGCTGTAACGCGGGCAATGGCTATTCCATCAGCCTAGCCTCGGCGAATGGCGGCAAGATGAAAAGCGGTGCCAATGAAATCGCCTATTCCGTCGATTACGACAGCAATGCCGGCACCCTGACCAGCCAGATGGTGGTTCAGCGTTCGACGGCGCAGTTCGGCAAGAAATCCGACCTGAAGGTGACGGTGCCGATCTCTAACGAGCGCGTCGCCGGCGATTATGCAGACACGATCACCGTGACCATCGCCGCGCGATAAGCCTGATTATACCGGGAGCAAGGCGGCTGCCACGCGCCGCCCCTCGGCCAGCAGCACATTATACGTGCGGCAGGCAGCCGGACTGTCCATGACATCCACAATGATCCCCTGCTCCCGCAGCGCCTTGCGCAGGGCCGAGGGCAGCAATTGCATGCGCGCGCCCGACCCCAGCAGCAGCACATCCGGTTTTGGATCAGCAGCCAGAACAGCCGCGAAATGGTCTTCGGTCAAATCGGCAAAGCCGACGACGCCCCAGGCGATGGTGCGGTCGGGAAAAACAATCACAGCCCCTTCATGCACAACATTCGACACCCGGAACCGGCCAGGGGCATAGGTGTCGATGACCTGACGGTCAGCGGGAATGAGGGGGGTGATATCGACCATGTCGGGGATATTCCGCAGGACCCGCCAGTGCGGGCCAGGTTGAAATGG
>CALRNG020000496.1:0-3120 GCA_943369495.1 Rhizobium sp. Q54 | reverse complement strand
CAGCGCCGTCTCCGTGCGGCCCGACCCCAGCAGGCCGGCCACGCCCAGCACCTCGCCTTGCCGTATCTTCGCGCTGAACGGGGACACCAGATGCCGTTTGCCCAGACCATTGATGGTCACGAACGGTGCCCCCGGTTGGCGCGCGGCATGGCGCTGCAAATGACCGTCGCCACTGGGCAGTTTGCCCAGCATCATCGCGACCAGGTCCAGGCGCGGCAGGTCCGCCGTCAGGCGTTCACCCACCAGTTTCCCGCCTCGCAAGACGGTAATGCGGTCGGTCACCGCATAGACCTGATCCAGGAAATGGGTGACGAACAGCACCGCCATGCCCGACGCCGCCAGTTCGCGCATCAGGCGGAACAGCACCGCCACTTCCGCACTGTCCAGGCTGGCCGTCGGTTCATCCAGGATCAGTACACGCGCCGACATATCGACGGCACGCGCAATGGCGATCAACTGCTGTACCGCTGTGGAAAAGGCCGACAGCGGTTGGGCCGGATCAAGGGACAGGCCGAAGCGCGATAGCAACGCCTCCGCATCGCGCCGCATCCGTGCCCGGTCGACCAGGCCGAACCGCGTCGGCTCCCGCCCCAGATAGATATTCTCCGCCACCGACAGGTTGGGCAGCAGGGTGATCTCCTGATAGACGGCGACGATGCCATTGGCCGCCGCATCGGCCGGGCTTTTCGGGCGCACGTCACGCCCGTCCAGCTGGATCGACCCGGCCTCCATCGGTTGCGCCCCGGTAGCCAAGTTGATCAGGGTCGATTTGCCGGCCCCATTTTCCCCCAGCAGCGCATGGATTTCGCCGGCGCGCAGCGACAGGTCCACCCCGTCCAGGGCCCGCACCCCCGGATAGGTGCGCGTCAGCCCGCGTGCGGACAGCAGCGTCGCTGCCGTGTCTGCCATCAGTACAGATCCTTGCGCCGCTCATATTCGGCGGCAGCCGTATCGGGCAGGTACAGGGCGGACGGCGTCTGCACCCATTTCGGCGGGACCGTTCCGTCCTTCTTATAAGCGGCCAGCAAATCATAGGCGCGGCTGGCCATGTCGGGGGTCAGTTCGACGGTGGCGTTGGCATCGCCATCGGCCATGGCCTTGAAAATGTCGGGCACGGCGTCGATGGAAACGGCCAGGATGTCGCTGCCCGGCTTCAATCCGGCTTCCTTCATGGCCTGGATGGCGCCGATCATCATATCGTCATTATGGGCATAGACGGCGCAGATGCTGCCGGGCGCTTCGGCCTTGATGAAGCCCTCCATCACCTCTTTGCCCTTGGCGCGGGTGAACTCGCCGGATTGGGTACGGACGATCTGCACATTGGCGGCGCTGGAAATCCCTTCCTCGAACCCCTTCTTGCGGTTCGCAACCAGGGAGGCGCCAATGGTGCCCTGGATTTCCACCACCCGGCAATCCCGGCCCGCCAGCGTCGAAACCAGCCAGCGGCCCGCCACGCGCCCTTCCTCCACCGTGTCTGAGGTGACGGCGGACAGGTACAGGCTGGGGTCTGCGGTATCGATCTGCCGGTCCAGCAGGACCACGGGGATATTGGCGGCCTTGGCCTCGCCCAGCACCTCATCCCAGCCGGACGAGATGACGGGGGCCAGCAGGATGGCGTCCACGCCCTGGGCGATGAAGGACCGGATGGCCTTGATCTGGTTGGCCTGCTGCTGCTGCGCGTCGGAAATCTTCAGATTGATACCGCGCCGTTCCGCTTCCGACTTGGCCAGCTTGGTTTCCGCCGCACGCCAGCCGGATTCCGACCCGATCTGGGAGAAGCCGATGGTCAGGGCGCCGGCAGCCTTGCCGGCTTCCGCCGCCTTGTCCGACCCGCCCTTGTCGCCGCATCCCGTCATGGTGGCCAGCATCAAGGCCATGGCCCCATATTTCGCGAAAGCCTTCATCGCACCCTCTGTCGTTATCCATCCCCGGACTGGGCACTGCCTTCTTGCCGGGCTGCCCTGTCATTTCAGACTAGGAAAAAATGATTAGTATTATTATATCATTTAGTCCAGCGCCAAATGCCCGATCATGGCTGCGCGATGCCGAACAGAAGACAGACTATATCAATTCTCAGGGAGTGAGCGCGATGGCGTGGCGTCTGACGCAATTTATGGACAAGCAGGGCAAGCGGGCCGTGGCCCTGCGTCAGGATGATGCGCCGGCCCGCCGCCTGACGGGTGCCACCACCACCTATGAGCTGGCGCAGCAGGCCATCGCGGCGGGCACTTCGTTGCTGTCGCTGGCCCAGGCGCAGGCGACGGGGGAAGAGGTGGATCTGGCCGCTGCCCTGACCGATGGCCGCGTTCTGCCGCCGCTGGACCATCCCGACGCGGCCCATCTGCTGGTGGCGGGCACAGGCCTGACGCATCTGGGATCGGCGGAGGGCCGGGATAAGATGCACCGCGATCTGTCCGACCCCGCCAAACAGACGGACAGCATGCGCATGTTCCGCCTGGGTCTGGACGGCGGCAAGCCGGCGCCGGGTCAGGTCGGCGTGCAGCCGGAATGGTTCTACAAGGGCGACGGCGCCATCCTGGCGCGTCCCGATGGCGACCTTGTCTCCCCCTTCTTCGCGCTGGATGGCGGGGAGGAGCCGGAGATTGCGGGGCTTTACATCGTTGGCCCTGATGGCAGCGTCTTCCGCCTGGGATATGCCTTGGGCAACGAATTCTCCGACCATGTGACGGAACGTCAGAATTATCTCTATCTGGCCCATTCCAAGCTGCGCGTCTGTGCCATCGGGCCGGAACTGCTGCTGGGGGACCTGCCCGCCGATATCCGGGGCACAACGCGTATCGTCCGTGATGGTCAGACTGTCTGGGAAAAGCCGTTCCTGTCGGGGGAGGCCAACATGTCCCACAGCCTGTCCAACCTGGAATATCATCACTTCAAATATGATGGTTTCCGCCGGCCAGGCGACGCGCATGTGCATTATTTCGGCACCGCCACCCTGTCCTTCAGCGACGGGTTCCAGACCCAGCCCGGCGATGTGTTCGAGGTAGAGGCCGCTCCCTTCGGCCTGCCGCTGCGTAACCGTCTGGCCCAGGCTGCGCCGGTGCCGGTGGTCGTGGAGGGGTTGTAAGCCGGACAAAGGGGGCCGGTCCCGATCGGGACCGG
>CALRNG020000495.1:0-3122 GCA_943369495.1 Rhizobium sp. Q54 | reverse complement strand
AGCTGCTGCCCCTGGCCAAGCAGGTCATGGCCATGCGGCCCGGCACCGTGTCGAAGGCGCCATGCCAGGAGGTGGTGTTGACCGGCGATGATGTCGATCTGTCCCTGCTGCCCATCCAATCCTGCTGGCCGGGGGAGCCGGCGCCGCTGATCACCTGGCCCTTGATCGTCACCAAGGGTCCTTCTGACAGTCGGGAGGATAATTTCAATCTCGGCATCTACCGCATGCAGCGGCTGGGTCGGAACAAGACCATCATGCGCTGGCTGAAGCATCGCGGCGGCGCCCAGCATCATCAGCGCTGGAAACAGTCCGGCAAGCGCGATCCCCTTCCCGCCGCCGCCGTGCTGGGTGCCGATCCCGGCACCATCCTGGCTGCGGTGACACCGGTGCCCGACACGCTGTCGGAGTACCAGTTCGCAGGGCTCCTGCGCGGCAAGAAGGTCGATCTGGTCGATTGCAAGACGGTACCGCTGAAGGTGCCGGCCACGGCGGAGATCGTGCTGGAGGGCTATGTCAGTCTGGAGGAATATGCCGATGAAGGTCCCTATGGCGACCATACCGGCTATTACAACTCGGTCGAGCCGTTTCCCGTCTTCACGGTCACGGCAATGACCATGCGCCGCGATCCCATCTATCTCTCCACCTTCACCGGCCGCCCGCCGGATGAGCCCAGCGTCCTGGGCGAAGGCTTGAACGAAGTGTTCATCCCCCTGCTTCAGCAGCAATTCCCGGAGATCGTGGATTTCTGGCTGCCGCCGGAGGGCTGTTCCTACCGGATTGCCGTCGTCTCGATGAAGAAGGCCTATCCCGGCCATGCCAAGCGCGTGATGATGGGCGTCTGGTCCTTCCTACGCCAGTTCATGTACACGAAATGGGTCATCGTCGTGGATGACGACATCAATGCGCGTGACTGGAAGGATGTGATGTGGGCCGTCAGCACCCGCATGGACCCCGTCCGCGATATCACCATGATCGAGGGCACGCCCATCGACTATCTGGACTTCGCCAGCCCGGAATCGGGCCTGGGCGGCAAGGTGGGCATGGATGCCACCAACAAGCTGCCGCCCGAAACCCACCGGGAATGGGGCGAAAAACTATTTATGGATCAGGCCGTGGTTGATAAGGTGAGTGAGATGTGGGGACGTCTGCGCCTGCCTGGAACCGGCAAGCCGATCTGGCGGTGACCGGGCTTTCAGGTCAATCCGCCCTCTCTACTTCCGGCACGGCCATCGAAAGAAGACTTTGCGTGGCGTTTCATCGCGCCTCGGTGGATTGCTGAAACAGGTAGTGACCGACAAAACTCATCTTAAACTTTGGTCTGGCGCGCACAGAAGATAGAGCGCCGCGTACAGCAGCAGGCAGATGGTCTTGCCATCCCTGATGCCGCCATCGCGGATACGGTCCAGCGCCTCGTCGATGCCGATTTCCAGGACGCTGATATCTTCCCCCTCCTCGACATTGCCGCCGCCGGCCCCCACCCGGTCGGCGGGCCGATAGGGGGCGGCATAGAAATGCAGCTTCTCCGTCACCGACCCGGGGCTCATGAAGGCCTCGAACAGCTTCTGCGGCGGCCCGATCACGTAACCCGTCTCTTCCATCAGCTCCTGACGGATGCGGTCTGCCGGGTCGGCGCCGTCCAGCAGACCCGCCGGCGCTTCCGTCAACAAATCGTCATGACCATTGACGAAGGCCGGAAACCGGAACTGCCGCGTCAGCACAACGGTTCGGCGGTCGGGATCATAGAGCAGGATGGTGGCGCCGTTGCCCCGGTCATAGGTCTCGCGGCTCAGGCTCTGCCAGGTGCCGTCGGCGCGGCGATAGTCAAAGCGGGTCTTCTTCAGCACATACCAGTCGTCGGACAGCAGGGTCACTTCCTGGATACGGATACGGTCGGCAATGGACATGGTCGGGCACCTCACGATATTTCACGCATTATCGTGCAAATTCGTGTAGAGTCACGATAAATTATGGAGGGGCGTGAATGCTGACGCAGCAGCGTAAGGCGATGATTCTGGCGTCCTTGAAGCGGGACGGGCAGGTGGTGGCCAAGGATTTCGCAGGCAGCCTGGGCCTGTCGGAGGACACGATCCGTCGCGACCTGCGGGAGATGGCGGCGGACGGCCTGTTGCAGCGTGTGCATGGCGGGGCTTTGCCGGCCTCTCCGGCGGTCGCCGATCTGACGGTCAAGGCCGCGCAGTCACCCGATGCCAAGCGGGCGCTGGGTCTGGCGGCGGCGCGGATGGTGCGGCCAGGCCAACTGGTCTTCATCGATGGCGGCACCACCTGTCTGGCGATGGCTCAGGCCTTGCCGCGCGATCTGCGGGCCATGGTGGTGACGCACAGCCCGACCATCGCCGCCGCCCTGATCGACCACCCGACGGTGGAGGTCGCGCTGATCGGCGGGCGGCTGTTCAAACATTCCGGCGTCTGCGTGGGCGCGCAGGTGCTGGACGGTATCCGCCGCTTCCAGGCTGATCTCTATGTCATGGGCGTCACCGGCGTGCATGCCGGCATCGGCCTGACCACGGGCGATATGGAGGAGGCGGATGTGAAGCGGGCCTTCGCGCATGCCGCCGCCGAGACGCTGGTCCTGGCCACGCCGGAAAAGATCGGGGCCGCCTCTCCCCACATTATCGGCCCCGCTACCTTGATGCAGACTTTGCTGGTGGCGGGAGAGGTGGGGGAATGTGCGCTGGCACCCTTCGGAGCTGCGGGCGTCTCGGTGCTGCGGGTGTAGGGTTTATTCCTGTTCCGGTGCCGCGACGGCGGCGACATTGCGGAATCCCATGGCGACCAGATAGGTCTCCGAGCTGTCCTGCCGGCTGGCGGCGGGCTTGGCATGGCGGACAGAGACGAAGTCCTTCTTCATCTGCGCCAGCAGCTCCCGCTCCGCCCCGCCCTGGAACAGCTTGCAGATGAAGGCGCCGCCGGGGGCCAGCACCTCGGTCGCGAACTGATAGGCCAATTCGGCCAGACCGGCGATGCGCAGATGGTCGGTCTGGGTATGGCCGGTGGTGTTGGCGGCCATGTCCGACATCACGATATCGGCGGGGCCTTGCAGCAGCGCCTTCAGGCGTGCCGGCGCCTCCGGGGTGGTGAAATCCATCTGGAAAGTGGTGGCG
>CALRNG020000494.1:0-3126 GCA_943369495.1 Rhizobium sp. Q54 | reverse complement strand
CGATGAAGCCACTGTATTGGAGAATGTTTGCCGCTATCATAGCCGCTTCGGCAGCGTCAGGCCGCGTTCGCGCGCGGCCTTGGCGAAACTGTCCCAGGCCTTGTCGGACACGCCCTCCGCCCAGGCCTGGCCCAGCGCCATGCTCTGCTGGATGATGGTGGGCGACATCGCAACCAGCTTGCGGCCCACGGGCGACTTGTAGAAGCCGATCATCTGATCCAGTTCGGCGGCGGTGAAATGAGCGGCGTAGAGGCCGGTGATGCCGCGCGACAGGTCCGGCAGGGCGGCGCGGGCCTTGGGCAGGAAATGGTCGCGCACCAGGGCCGTCACCTCCGCCTCCCGCCCCGGATTCTCATGGGCCAGCAGTTCTTCTGCCTGCCGCGTGACACTGACCAGGGTCTGGTCGGCCAGACCCGCAGCCCCGGCCAGTTCCATCAGGGTGCGGGCCTTTTCCATGCGGGCCGCATCCTCCCCCTTGGCAGAGGCGATGACGGGGGTCAGCAGGGCAAACAGCAGCGGAGCAAGCAGCAGGAAACGCACGGCACGACACCTCGGCGGTGGGACTTTGGTGCCAAGCCTACCTGCGTGCCGTCAAACCGTCAGCACCGATCCGACACGCAGGTCATAGCGTCCGCGCCGCTGTCGCAGCCGGTCGAAATCAATGCGGGTCCAGCCATCCTCCCCGAACCGGGCCAGATAGGGCCCGACCTGATCGCGTGTCAGGGGGGCGAGGGCCAGATATTGCTCCGCCCCGCCGGCGGCAGCGAAATCCAACCCTTCCGCATGGTCGCGCAGCCAGGCCAGCGCCCAGGCGCCCAACAGGAAATGCCCGCCCATGGACAGGACCAGCCGGCCCGCCCCAACCTCGCGCAGGGCCTCTTCCTGCCAGTTCAGGCCGATGATCGACAGGTCCTGTCCAGGCACCCTTCCCATTGTGATGGCCGCCTCCATGGCGCCCAACGCCATATCATCATTGGCGCACCAGATGCCCTGGGTCTGCGGCTGACGGCGCAGCAGCGACAGGGCGCGGTCGCGCGCCTCCTCCCGGCTCCAGTTCACGGCGACCTGATCCAGCAGCTGGGCATGGCCATCCGCCGCCAGCGCGCGGTGCAGCCCATCCAGCCTTTCCTGCGCTGCCGGTGTCGCGGTAATGCCGCCCAATGCCAGCAGTGGCACCGGCCCCACCCCGCCCGACCGGCGGCGACAATCGACCAGCAAGGCTTCCGCCATGGCGGCCCCCGCGCCGGCATTGTCGGCCAGCAGGCTGCCCAGAAATAGGGGGCTGCGTTCACGGGGGCGGCCCAGCAGGACGACATCGTCAGCAGCCAGCCCGCTGAAGGCCAGAAGCGCCGGCACACCCGCCGTCTGTGCCGCCGCCATCAGGGGGGCGGCCGTGCGATGTTCATTGACGATGATCATGTAATCCGGCTTGTGCGCCAGGATCCCCTGGCCTAAGGACAGGATGCGGTGCCGGTCCCGCTCCGCGAACCCAGTCAGCAGCTCAATCTGGAACCGGCTGGCCGCCGCCCGCATCGCCATATCGGACATCTGCCAGAACCGGTCGCTGGCCCTGCCCGGATTGACGAACCCGACCCGCAGATGGCCCACCCCGTGATGCGCGCGCGCCGGCAACACCAGCCCCGACAGGGCGGCGGCCAGCAACAGACGTCGTGACAGGGCGGTGGCCACGGAGGTCATGGGTTCACGGTCGGGATGCAGGACAGGCAGAGACTATAGCCTATCTGGTGCCACTGCACACAGGGGAATGTCATTCCCGGCGAACCTATCCTTCCGCATACGAAGTCATGTTGCGGTGCAGGGTCACTGCCACCCCTAATGGCACAGACGGGTAAATCCCGCAGCCCTGGGGGGAAAGCACATGGATATGCGTGGGGACCGGCGGTTCGACCGGCCGGAGCTTGATGTTCTGCGTTTCTTGGCCTTCGTCGGCGTTTTTGGCTTTCATTACATCGATTACGCGCCGTTCGACCGTGATGCGCATCCGATTTTCATGGCCTTCTGCACCATCGGCGCCTTTGGTGTCTCGATCTTCTTTCTGTTGTCGGCCTATCTGATCACCGAGCTTCTGTATCGCGAACGGGCTTTGGTGGGCCGCATCGATGTGAAGCGGTTCTTCATCCGCCGTATCCTGCGCATCTGGCCACTTTACTTCACCATGCTGTTCGGTCTGCTGGCGCTGGGCCAGGTGGTGCCCAAGGTGGCGCCGGATAACGGGCTGGCGGTGCTGTCCTTCATCACGTTCACCGGCAACTGGTACGTGATGGAATATGGCTGGATCGCCGGCTCCTTTGATCCGCTGTGGAGCATTTCGGTGGAGGAGCAGTTCTATCTGCTGATCCCGTTCGCTATCGCTTCCCTGCTGCCGGGGCGGATCGTCGCCATCTGTCTTTGCGTCATCGCCGTCTCCTACGCCACCATCTGGCATTACGCCACGCACCCGGTGACCGGCGACAATGGCATGTGGACCAACAGCCTGGTGCAGTTCCAGTTCTTCGCCGCCGGCACCTTGCTGTCGATCTTCCTGCGTGGCCGGGCACCGGCCTGGGGCATGGCGCTGCGTCTTGTCATCTTCGCGGCTGGTCTTGGCTGCTGGTTCTGGGCCTTGTTCGGCTTTGGGGTGAAAAGCTGGGATGCCCATCCCACGCCGGTCGGCGCCCTGATCGGCTGGGGTCTGGTGCTGCTGGGGGCGGTCCTGTGCTTTCTGGCGCTGCTGGGCATGGACCGGCGCTGGGCGCCGCGCTGGCTCACCTATTGGGGTAAGGTTTCCTATGGGCTGTACCTGTTCCACTCCCTGGTTCTGTACCTGACCTTCGGCCTGCTGATGGGTGGGTTCGGCGGGCCACAGTTCCTGCCGCGCGATCCGGGCGGGCCGGCGCTGTGGGTGGGGACTGTTCTGTCGCTGCTGGTGCTGTTCGGTCTGGCGCATCTCTCCTATCGCTGGCTGGAGATGCCGTTCCTGCGGTTGAAGGACCGGTACGCGCAGGTGGGAAGATAGGACGGGGGTACCCGGCAAAAAGCGCCGGATTCCTTGCTGTTGGCAAGGGGTTGTTGCGGAATGCAAGGCACGAAATTTCAACAAGGCATTGGAATCATTGACACGTATCG
>CALRNG020000493.1:0-3155 GCA_943369495.1 Rhizobium sp. Q54 | reverse complement strand
GTCCCCTCCCGTCACCGCATAACAACGGTTCCATGCACTGCCCGCAAAACCGTTACGCGGCGCAAGAACGACCTTGGTCGCGGGGCTGAATCCGGTAACCACGTTACAGGTCGCATGGTAACCGGTTACCATAAAAAGGCTTACATCTTAATGCCTTATTCCCATTGGGGATTTTTGGTACCTGGAACAAAATTACCGGATCGCCGCTATCAAAGGGGTGCCAAAGACCTGGGACCGATCCTGTCGTCCAGCCCCGTCATTCCTTTCCGTCAGGCGGGAAAAGCCTTTCCGACCATGACGCGCCGCACCCTGAAAGCTTCACAAAGATTACCGGATGCGTCATCGTGCGAAACCATAATGATGGCCGGCATAATCCTGAAACGGAACACCGGCACCCTGGGTCGCCTGCCGAGACTTTAGGAACTTTTCCAAGAGGGGGAATCGGATCGCATGAAAATCGCCATTCCGAAGGAGCGCCGGGCGCATGAGCTGCGTGTCGCAGCCACGCCGGACACGGTGCGCAAATATATCGGGCTGGGTTTCGAGGTTGTGGTGGAAACAGGCGCCGGCCTGGGTTCTGCACTGACCGACGAGGCCTACACCGCCGCCGGTGCCAGCATCGCCGCCGACGTCGCCAGCACCCTGACCGGAGCCGACATCATCCTGAAGGTACAGCGTCCGCTGGCCGAGGGTGAGGGCGACGTGAACGAGCTGGCATTGATCAAGGAAGGCGCCATCCTGATCGCCGCCCTGTCGCCCTATGGCGTGCCGGAAACGGTGGCCGCCTATGCCGCCGCCAAGATCGACGCGTTCGCTATGGAGTTCATGCCGCGCATCACCCGCGCACAGAGCATGGACATCCTGTCGAGCCAGTCGAACCTGGCCGGCTACCGCGCCGTGATCGAAGCCGCGAACGAATTCGGCCGCGCGTTTCCGATGATGATGACGGCCGCTGGCACGGTCCCTCCCGCCCGCGCCCTGGTAATGGGTGCCGGCGTGGCGGGATTGCAGGCCATCGCGACCGCCAAGCGTCTGGGGGCCGTCGTGTCCGCCACCGACGTGCGCCCCGCCACCAAGGAACAGGTGGAAAGCCTGGGCGGCACCTTCGTGGCCGTGATGGATGAGGAATTCCAGCAGGCACAGACGGCTGGCGGTTACGCCAAGGAAATGTCGAAGGAATATCAGGCCAAGCAGGCGGCCCTGATCGCCGAGACGATCAAGAAGCAGGATATCGTCATCACGACGGCCCTGATCCCAGGTCGCAAGGCCCCGATCCTGGTCACCGACGACATGCTGAAGACCATGAAGCAGGGCGCGATCCTGGTGGATCTGGCCTGTGAGCAGGGTGGCAATGTCGAAGGCGCCGTGGCCGGCGAGGTGGTGGAAAAGTACGGTGTGAAGATCGTGGGCCGCATCAACATGCCGGGCCGCATCGCCGTGGACGCGTCTGCCCTCTATGCCAAGAACCTGCTGAACTTCATCACGCCCTTCGTCGACAAGGAAACGAAGAGCCTGAAGATGAACTGGGAAGATGACGTGGTGAAGGGCACGGGCCTGACCCGTGACGGCGCCGTGGTCCATCCCGTCTTCAACAAGCCCGCCGCCTGAGGAGCCAGATAATGATCCTTGCCAATGCGGACAGCGGTGCGGAACTGCTGAACAATCTGGATGCCGCGCGCGACCAAGCGGTCCAGCTGACCAACAAGATCGCCATGCTGGAGGCCCAGCTGGCCAATGCCGGCGGCATGCCCTTCATCGTCATCGGCCTGACCGTCTTCGTCCTAGCCTGCTTTGTCGGCTATTACGTGGTCTGGAAGGTGACGCCGGCCCTGCATTCCCCCCTGATGGCCGTGACCAACGCGGTGTCGTCGGTGATCATCGTCGGCGCCCTGATCGCCACGGGTGCCGCCGATAGCGGCTTTTCCGCCCTGATGGGTTTCCTGGCCATCGTGCTGGCCAGCGTCAACATCTTCGGCGGCTTCATGGTCACGCAGCGCATGCTGGCCATGTACAAGAAGAAGGCGCCATCCGGCGCCGCCAAGAAGTGATCGGGGAGGAAACATACATGCTCGTCACCGCATCGCTTCTCTATCTCGCCTCCGGGGTGCTGTTCATCCTGGCCCTGCGTGGCCTGTCCAGCCCGGAAACGGCACAGGCCGGCAACCGCTTCGGCATGATCGGCATGGCGCTGGCCATCGTCACCACCCTGGTGGCGCTGCCGGCCTTGACCGGCAAGTCGCTGGAGTTCACGCGTCTGCTGATGATCGTGGCCGGCATCGCCATCGGCGGTGCCGCCGGTATGGTCATCGCCAAGCGCATCCAGATGACGCAGCTGCCGCAGCTGGTCGCCGCCTTCCACAGCCTGGTCGGCCTGGCTGCCGTGTTCGTGGCCGGTGCCGCCTTCCATTCCCCGGAAAGCTTCAATATCGGCACGGAAGGCGACATCCATGTCGGCTCGCTGATTGAGATGAGCCTGGGCGTGGCCATCGGTGCCATCACCTTCACCGGCTCTGTCGTCGCCTTCCTGAAGCTGGACGGAAGGGTCAGTGGCAAGCCGCTGGTGTTCGGTGGTCAGCATATGCTGAATGCCGGCCTGGGCATCGCGCTGGTGGCCCTGATCATCCTGCTCTGCTTCACGCAGTCGCCGCTCTTGTTCTGGGTCATCGTCATCCTGGCCCTGGCCCTGGGCTTCCTGCTGATCCTGCCGATCGGCGGGGCCGACATGCCTGTGGTCGTGTCCATGCTGAACAGCTATTCCGGCTGGGCCGCGGCGGGCATTGGCTTCACGTTGCAGAACAACCTGCTGATCATCACCGGGTCGCTGGTCGGCGCGTCGGGCGCCATCCTGTCCTACATCATGTGTAAGGGCATGAACCGCTCGATCATTAACGTGATCCTGGGTGGCTTCGGCGGTGACGCTGCTGCCGGTGCCGCCGCCGGCGGTGCCGCTGTTGATCGCAGCTTCAAGGCCGGTTCCGCCGACGATGCCGCCTTCATCATGAAGAACGCGTCCAAGGTCATCGTGGTCCCCGGCTATGGCATGGCCGTGGCCCAGGCCCAGCATGCGCTGCGCGAAATGGGCGACCTGTTGAAGAAGGAAGGGGTGGAGGTGAAGTACGCCATCCATCCCGTCGCGGGCCGTATGCCCGGCCACA
>CALRNG020000492.1:0-3156 GCA_943369495.1 Rhizobium sp. Q54 | reverse complement strand
ACATCGGCCACCGATACCAGATTAGCATCGCCGGGGACGGAGTGTTTCAGGGCGGCGGCAGCGGCGGCGAAATTGATGGCCTGATCGGCGGCCCAGCCCTTGTCCAACCCATGGATAAGGCCGGCGGCAAAGGCGTCGCCGCCGCCGATCCGGTCGACAATACCGTTCAGTTTGTAGGTGCGCGAATAATGCACCCGGTGGTCGCGGGCGGCGACACGGCCCGTCAGTTCCTGATGGTCCACGTCATGATGGCTGCGGATGGTGGAGGCCAGCCATTTCAGATCCGGCCAGGTCTTGAAGGCCAGCTCCGCCGCCGCCAGGAACCGTTCCGACAGGGGGATGGCGTGGAAGTCGGCCCCCAGGATCAGGGCGATGTCGCGCTCATTCCCAAACATCACATCGGCGCAGGACGCCAGCTTGGCGAACACGCCCGGCGCGTCGCCGCCCCGGTCGGCCCACAGCTTGGCGCGGTAATTACAATCGAAGGAAACCTTGATACCGGCGTTCCGGGCCGCCTTCGCGGCCGCCACCACGGCCTGCTCCGCCTGCTCGCTGACGGCGGGCGTGATACCGCCGACATGCAGCCATGTGGCCCCGTCCAGCAGCGTTGGCCAGTCATAGGCGCCGGCCTCCGTCACGGCAAAGGCGGACCCGGCGCGGTCATAGATAATCTCCGACGGGCGCTGCATGGCGCCGACGGTCAGGAAATACAGGCCCATGCGGCCATGCCGCATCTGGATGCCGCGCGTGTCGATGCCATGGCGGCGCAGTTCGCCCCGGCAGGCCTCCCCGATGCCCTGATCGGGCAGGGTGGAGATGACGGCAGCGTCCCAGCCGAATCGGGCCAGGGACACGGCGACATTGGCTTCCGCCCCGCCGAAGGTCACCTCCAGGCGCGGGCTTTGCAGCAGTAACTCCCGTCCCGGCGCCGTCAACCGCATCAGCAATTCACCGAAACACACGATACGCCCGGTCATCGGGTCTCTCCCTTCCACCTTGCAAATCCGCCTACTGCGGGATTTGTGCCACATCCTGTGACGAACTTGGACATCTCAATGCAAAAACGTATTGCCACCGGTGTCAGATCGGATCATTAATAGCCCTGTCACCGGTGTCAACGCCTACCGGCTCTGACACCGGTATAAAGACCCAAATCGTTCGTCCTACCCCCTGCTTGCCGTTCCGGCTGCGGGCTGGATCGGTGTGGCCAGAACGATAAATCTGAAGGGGAAGGAAGCAATGATGAAGTTCGCGGGTACGCCCTGCATTCGCCGCCGCCTTGCCGGTGCCTCTGCTCTTGTCCTGCTGGCCGGCCTGATCCCGGCTGGTGCGCAGGCCCAGGATGCCTTGGAAGAGATCGTGGTCACCGGCTTCCGTGGCTCGCTGGCCAGCGCCATCAACAAGAAGCGGAATGAGAATGACATCGTCGATGTCATCAATGCCGAAGATATCGGCAAGTTCCCGGACACCAACCTGGCCGAATCGTTGCAGCGCATCCCCGGCGTCTCCATCGACCGCGATGGCGGCGAGGGCCGGTCGATCACGGTGCGCGGCCTGTCCTCCACCTTCACCCGCGTGCGGTTGAACGGGCTGGAAGCGCTGGCCACCACGGGCGGCAAGGACGGGTCGGGCGGCGCCAACCGGGGCCGCGGTTTCGACTTCCAGATTTTCGCTTCCGAACTGTTCAACAGCCTGACGGTGCGCAAGTCCACCTCGGCCCAGACGGAAGAAGGCTCGCTCGGTGCCACCGTCGACCTGCAGACGGCCCGTCCCTTCGACTATAACAAGTTCGTGTTCTCGGCGTCGGGCAAGATCGGCTACAATGATCTGTCCAAGTCGAAGGACCCGCGCGGTACCCTGCTGATCTCCGACACGTTCGCGGATGGCAAGATCGGCGCCCTGTTCTCTGTTGCGTATTCGGAGACCAACCGTCTGGAGGAAGGGTCCTCCACGGGCCGTTGGGAACGCGGCATCGACACGATTGGCACCATCCCCGCCAGCGGCAATGGCAGCGCGACCGCCAACTTCCTGTTCGGCGGCGGCGGTACGTCCAATACGCCCGGCAACCGCGCCCTGCGCGAACAGTCGGCCTGGCATCCGCGTATCCCGCGCTATGGCCGCCTGGACTATGATCAGGAACGTCTGGGCGCCACCGCTGCGCTGCAGTTCCAGCCGTTTGAAACCACGCGCATCACGCTGGACGGGCTCTATGCCGATCTGAAGGGTACGCGTCAGGAACAGTATCTGGAAGCCATCTCGTTCAGCCGCAACACGGGTGCCGGCGGCATGGGCGGCACCACCGTCACCCAGGCCACCTATGATGATCTGGGCAACCTGATCAAGGGCACCTTCAACGGCGTCGATATCCGTACCGAACAGCGCCGCGACCGGTTGCAGACGGAATTCCTGCAATATTCCGTCAACCTGGACCAGGAATTCACCGACACGATCCGTTTCAAGGGCATCGCCGGCTGGTCCTCCTCGGTGCAGGACAACCCGGAGCAGACGACCCTGTCGCTGGAAGCCTATAATGTCCAGGGCTACAGCTATGACTATTCCGGCAACAAGAACCTGCCGGCCTTCAACTACGGCTTCGACGTCACCAACCCCGCCAACTACATTTTCAGCCCCTCCACGCGTCTGGTGCGCGGCGGCCCTGTTGTTGGCGACCAATCGCTGATCCGCATTCGTCCCAACAAGACGAACAATGACTTCCAGACCGTCCGGGGCGAGTTCGAATGGGACGCCCAGGATTGGGTAACGCTGAAGGCCGGTCTGGCCCATAAGGATTACAAGTTCAAGACCCAGGAATGGCGCCGCTATGGCACGCTGGACCCCAACGCCACCGGCAACCTGACGGAGGCGGCCGTGGCCCTTCCGGCCGGCACGAATCTCGCCAGTCTGACGGAGTTGGTGTCCGGCTTTGGTCGTCACCTGAGCGTCCCGAACGGCACGCCGACCGCCTGGATCGTGCCCTCCATCGACAAGTTTGAGGACCTGCTGGGCTTCTACTGCAACTGCGTCAACCAGTATGGTGACTTCCGCGTTGCCAAGGATGGCCAGGGCGCCATTGGCAGCAACCGTCAGGCGCGTGAACGCAGCCTGAGCGCCTTTGTCCAGGCCGACTTCAACACCGAACTGGCGGGCATGCCGTTC
>CALRNG020000491.1:0-3160 GCA_943369495.1 Rhizobium sp. Q54 | reverse complement strand
GACAGCCACCTTGTCCATTTCGCGCAGGATGCTGTCGGCCATCACAGAGGTGGAAACCTTGGCCATGCCAGGCTGCATGATGTCACCGGTGCGCAGCCCCGTGTTCAGCACGTTCTCCACGGCATTTTCCAGGATATCCGCCTCGGCCTGCAGGTCGAAGGACCAGCGCAGCGCCATGGCAAAGGACAGGAACATGGCGATCGGGTTGGCCAGATCGCGACCGGCAATGTCCGGTGCCGAACCATGCACCGGCTCATACAGGGCCTTGCGCTTGCCATTGGCGTCGGTGGCCCCCAGCGAGGCGCTGGGCAGCATGCCGATGGAACCGGTCAGCATTGAGGCCTCGTCCGACAGGATGTCGCCGAACAGGTTGTCGGTGACGATCACGTCGAACTGCTTGGGATTGCGCACCAGCTGCATGGCGGCGGCATCGGCCAGCATGTGCGACAGTTCCACATCCTGATACTCGGCCTTGTGCAGGGCGATCACTTCCTGACGCCACAGCAGGCCCGACTCCATCACATTGCCCTTCTCGGAAGAGCAGACCTTGTTGCCGCGCTTGCGCGCCAGCTCGAAGGCCACGCGGGCGACACGGTGGATTTCGTGCGTGTCATAGACCTGGGTGTTCACGCCGCGACGTTCGCCATTGGGCAGGTCGGTGATGCCGCGCGGCGTACCGAAATAGACGCCACCCGTCAGTTCGCGCACGATCATGATGTCCAGGCCGCGCACCACATCGGGCTTCAGCGTGCTGGCATCGACCAGCGCGTCGAACACCTTGGCCGGGCGCAGATTGGCGAACAGCTCCATCTCCTTGCGCAGGCGCAGCAAGCCGGCCTCAGGACGCTTGTCAAAGCCCAGATTGTCCCATTTCGGACCGCCCACGGCGGCCAGCAGCACGGCATCCACGGCCAGGGCGCGGGCCATGGTCTCATCCGTCAGGGGCGTGCCATGCGCATCATAGGAGCAGCCGCCGACCAGACCTTCTTCGAGCGCGAATTCAATGCCGCGCTTGCGGGTATACCAGTCGATGACGCGGCGGACCTGACGCATGACCTCGGGACCGATCCCGTCGCCCGGCAGCAGAAGGAGCGAACGCTTCGACATGGGAATACCTCTGTATGTTTGCTTGGCATTGGCGGCGGTTTTCCGCCGCGGCTGAATTCATAGACCTTCCCGGTCACGCCGCCAAGGGGCGGCGCGATGTCGGGGCGGCGCACAAAAGCACAGGCGGATCAGGAGGCCCAGAGCCAGGGCTGGCCGTCCTTGGCCTTGGCTTCGAACGCGTCGATGGACCCGGCCTCGCGCAGGGTCAGGCCGATATCGTCCCAGCCATTCAACAGGCACTGGCGGCGGAACGGTTCCACATCGAAGCCGATCTTCTCCCCGTCCGGCAGGGTGATGCTCTGGGCTTCCAGGTCGACGGTGAAGGTGGCGTTGGCGCCATTGTCAGCGGCGGCCATCAGCTTGTCGACGATCTCCGTCGGCATGCGGATCGGCAGGATGCCGTTCTTGAAGCAATTGTTGAAGAAGATGTCGGCGAAGCTCGGCGCGATGACGCAGCGGATGCCGAAATCGGCCAGCGCCCAGGGCGCATGTTCGCGCGACGAGCCGCAGCCGAAATTATCGCCGGCGATCAGGATCTTGGACTGGCGATAGGCCGGCTTGTTCAGCACGAAATCCGCAACTTCCTGGCCATCCTTCAGGCGCATGGAGGCGAACAGGCCGGCGCCCAGGCCGGTGCGCTTGATCGTCTTCAGATAGTCGGCGGGAATGATCATGTCGGTATCGACATTCATCAGACGCAGCGGGGCGGCGACACCGGTGAGCTGAACAAACTTTTCCATGGAGCTTACCCGACGACTAAGGGGACGAAACGGCCCCATTTCTGCCATGTGCCCGCCGCACGGCGCAATACATGATCGTTGGAAGGCAGCCCTGCGACAGATGCTTGCGTGGTACTTTCACCACCACCCTATTCCAGTTGTCCTGACCGATGGTCGGGATGGCAGAACGGGCGGGGGCACCCTATCTTGGGGGGAAGACCAAAAACTCGGTTCAGCGGAGGGTCGGTGCCATGCGTGTGTTCCGGATCATCCTTCCCGTCACCGCCATTGATGATGCGGCCGGCTTCTATGCCGCGCTGCTGGCGCAGGCCGGGCGGCGCGTGTCGGCGGGCCGGCATTATTTCGATCTGGGGCAGATGGTGCTGGCCTGTTACGAGGCCGAGGCCGATGGCGATGAAGGCCCCGCACCGCCCCTGCCGCAGCCCCTCTATTTCGCGGTGCATGATCTGGGGGATTTCCACGCCCGCGCGGTCGCGGCGGGTGCCGTGATGGAGGGCGGGATCGACACCCGCCCCTGGGGTGAACGCAGCTTCTATTGCCGCGACCCGTTCGGCAACCCGCTCTGCTTTGTGGAGGCGGGGACAGAGTTCACAGGCTGATCGCCCTTAAGCCGCCTTGCCCACCTGTTCCTTGACGCCGCCGGCCAGCAGGAACGCCAGGCATTCATTGCGCCTGGTGCGATAGGCACCGGGCGTCATGCCGACCGTCCGTCCAAAGATGCCCGTCAAATGCGCCTGGGAGGAGAAGCCGGTTTCCGCCGCGATCTCCGCCAGCGGCAGATCGCTTTCCAGCAGCAGCCGCTTGGCCCCGTTCACCCGGCGGGCCACGACATAGCGGTGCGGCGCCTCGCCCAGCGCCGCCTTGAAGCGCCGCGCGAAATGGCTGGCGCTCAACCCCGCCACGGCGGCCAGTGTGGCCAGCGACAGATCATCGTCGAGATTCTGTTCCACGAACAGCAGCACGCGGCGCAGCTGCATCGCGGACAGGGCGTTGCCGGCCTCGGCACCGGGGCCGGCGCGGCGGGCCAGCACGGCCTCCACCCCTTCCGTCTCGGCGGCGATACAGGCGGTGAATTGCGGGGGCAGACAATCGGGCGTCAGAACGGACATGGCATCTCCCCTGTCTGAACCGGCACCGGCATGGGCACGGGACCGATCCATCAACATGGATCGCCACGGGCCGCTGCCAAGCCGGCCATACCGTCATGAATGACAGAACGGCCAGGGATGGGACAGGCGTGGCGGGAATGGACTGAAAGAGACCGGCAGATGAAAGGGTAACCCCGGAACCGGCGCGTGACCATATGATTAACT
>CALRNG020000490.1:0-3165 GCA_943369495.1 Rhizobium sp. Q54 | reverse complement strand
CCGATGAAAGTGCGCGTATCCTGGAATGGGGCTGGCGGGAATTCGACAATGTCACCCTGTTCAAGGCGGGCGAGACGGTGGACAGTCTTCCTGTCTGGCTGGGCGTGGCCGAGACGGTGCCGCTGGTCATCCAGGATCAGGTGAAGGTGACCATGACCCATGACCAAAAGCAGAAGATGAAGGTCAGCTTCAAGGCCGACAGCCCCGTGGCGGCGCCAGTCACCAAGGGCGCCAAGCTGGGTACGCTGACCATCACCGCACTGGGTATGGAGACGCTGGAGTTGCCGCTGCTGGCCGGTGCCGATGTGGCGCAACTGGGCCTGTTCGGCCGCATGGGTGCCGCCCTGTCGCACTTCTTCGGCGGGTCCAGCCAGCCGGCGCCGACCCCGGCCCCGGCACAGTGACGGCCAACATGGGACGCGGGCGCTTCATCACGTTGGAGGGCGGCGAGGGGGCGGGAAAATCCACCCAGATCCGCCTGCTGGCAGACGCTTTGCGCGCTGCCGGCGTCGACGTGGTGACCACCCGCGAACCCGGCGGGTCGCCGGGGGCGGAAGCTGTACGCGACCTGCTGGTCAATGGCGAGCCAGGTCGCTGGCTGCCGGTCAGCGAGGCGATGTTGCTGTCCGCAGCGCGGCACGACCATGTCATGCGCACCATCCGGCCTGCGCTGGACGCCGGCCAATGGGTGTTGTGCGACCGCTTCGCCGACAGCACCATGGCCTATCAGGGCTATGGTCATGGCTTGGATCATGGCGTGCTGACGGCGCTCCGCGATATCGCCGTGGGCGATACGAAACCTGATCTCACCCTTATCCTTGATATCGATCCGGTACAGGGTCTGGCCCGTGCAGCATCCCGTCGTGGGGGCGAGGACCGGTATGAGCGGATGCAGGTCACGTTTCATGAAAGGTTGAGGGAAGGGTACCAAGCCATTGCAAAGGCTGAACCTTCCCGCTGCGCCATCATTGATGCCTCGACCGGGATTGACACGATCCAGGCCGCCATCCGTGCCGCCCTCGCCGACCGGCTGGGGGTGGCGCTGTGAGCGGGCTGCCGCATGAGGCGGATGACGCGTTCAACCCGCGTCGTAACACCCATCTGGAAGGCCATGGTGTCGCACAGAAATTGCTGCTGGACAGCTGGAATTCCGGCCGCATGCACCATGCCTGGCTGATCGGTGGGCCGCCCGGTATCGGCAAGGCCACGCTAGCCTTTCGCATGGCGCGGTTTGTTCTGACCAAGGGCTTGGCCGGAGAACAGGAGATGGGCCTGTTCGGCCCACCGCCCGACCCGACCAGTCTGGTGGTCGATACTGACAGCGCCATCAGTCACCGCATCGCGTCGGGTGGCCATGCTGACCTGCTGACGGTACAGCGCACCTGGGATGAAAAGCGCAAGCGGTTCAAGCGCGACCTGCCCGTCGATGAAATCCGCAAGATCGCACCCTTCCTGCGCCTGACCTCGGCGGAAGGTGGCTGGCGCGTGGTGATCGTGGATGGTGCCGATCAGCTGAATACCAGCGGTCAGAACGCCATTCTGAAAATCCTTGAAGAACCGCCCTCCAAGGCCTTGATTTTGCTGGTGGCGGACAATGTTGGCGCCATGTTGCCCACCATCCGGTCGCGCACGCGCAAGCTGGCGCTGGAGCCTTTGACCGAGGCGCAGGCGAAGGCGCTGCTGTTCCGGTATCTGCCCGACCTGGAAGATGCGGAGCGCGCGGCGCTGGCCCGCCTGTCGGAAGGCAGCATCGGCCGGGCCATGGAATTGCACGCAGCCGGTGGCCTCACCCTCTACAAGGCCATGCTGGGCGTGTTCGACAGCCTGCCCCGGCTGGATATCCTGGACGCCTATGCCTTCATCGATGCGACCTTGCGCGGCGGGAACGAGGAGGCGAACTGGGTTGCCGTCACCGAACTGATCGGCTGGTGGCTGGGCCGCGTGGCCCGCGCCGGGGCGCGTGGTACCATCCCGCCAGAGGTGGTTCCCGGCGAAGCCGCCCTTGTCCATCGCCTGATGCAGGGGAGCCAACGGTCGGGTAACCTTGATCGCTGGGTAGAGGTGTGGGAGAACACGAACCATATGTTCGCCAAGGCGGAATCCGCCAATCTCGACCGGCGCCAGACCCTGATATCGGCCCTGTCGCAGATCGAAGCTGCCGCCGCCGGCTGAACCCCGTCCTATCGCTTCGCGGAGAAGTCCCATGTCCGGGCGCGCGCCCTATTACATCACCACGCCGATCTATTACGTGAACGATGCGCCGCATGTCGGCCACGCTTACACGACGATCGCCTGCGACGTGATGGCCCGCTTCAAGCGGCTGGATGGTTTCGACGTCAAATTCCTGACTGGCACCGACGAACATGGCCAGAAGGTCCAGAAGTCGGCGGAGGCGTTTGGCACCACCCCGCAGGAGCTGGCGGATAAGAATTCCCAGAATTTCCAGGACTTGGCCAAAATTCTTAACGTCAGCAATGACGATTTCATCCGCACCACGGAGGCCCGCCATATCAAGGCGGTGCAGTTCCTCTGGGAACGGCTGCTGGAAAGTGGCGATGTCTATCTGGGCAGCTATAGCGGCTGGTACTCTGTCCGTGACGAGGCCTATTACAACGAAGACGAGCTGACGGAGCGCGACGGCAAGCGCTTCGCCCCCACCGGCGCGCCGGTGGATTGGGTGGAGGAGCCCAGCTATTTCTTCCGCCTGTCCGCCTATGCCGAACCGCTGCTGAAGCTCTATGAGGAGCAGCCGCAATTCATCATGCCGTCGGGCAAGCGGTCGGAAGTGATCAGCTTCGTGAAGGGCAGCCTTCGCGACCTGTCGATCAGCCGCACCACCTTCGACTGGGGCATCAAGGTCCCCGGCGATGAAAAGCATGTGATGTATGTCTGGCTGGACGCCCTGGCCAACTACATCACCGCCGTCGGCTACCCCGATACGACCGGTGACTTCGCAAAGTACTGGCCCGCCGATCTGCATATGGTGGGTAAGGACATCCTGCGCTTCCACACCGTCTATTGGCCGGCCTTCCTGATGGCTGCCAAGCTGCCGCTGCCCCGCCGGGTCTTCGCCCATGGCTGGTGGACGGTTGAGGGTGAGAAGATGTCCAAGTCGCTGGGCAATGTGGTGAAGCCCGCCGATCTGATCGACACCTATGGCCTGGA
>CALRNG020000489.1:0-3178 GCA_943369495.1 Rhizobium sp. Q54 | reverse complement strand
CCTGCCGCGAATGCGATGGCATGGGCGACGAGGAGACCAACCTTATCATGCTGGGCGTTTGCTACTATCCTGAACATTGGCCCGAGGAATGGTGGGCCGACGATGCACGGCGCATGAAGGACCTGGGCCTGACCTATGTCCGCGTCGGCGAATTCGCCTGGTCGCGGTACGAGCCGGAGCCGGGTGTTTATGATTTCGGCTGGTATGACCGCGCGCTGGACACGCTGGGCAAGGCCGGGCTGAAGGTCGTGGCCTGCACGCCAACAGCGACGCCGCCGAAATGGCTGATCGACCGGTATCCGGACATTCTGCCCGTCGATCCCATCACGGGCCATGTGCGTGGATTCGGGTCGCGCCGGCATTATGACTTCTCGTCAGAGACGTACCTGCGCGAAAGCATCCGCATCACCACAGCACTGGCCGAACGCTATGGCAAGCATGATGCCATCGTCGGCTGGCAGACGGACAATGAGATCGCCTGTCACGACACGGCCCTGTCCGCCTCGCCCAATGCGCGGCGCGCGTTTCAGGATTGGTGCCGGGTCAAGTATGGCGACATCGCGACCCTGAACAAGGCCTGGGGCAATATCTTCTGGTCCATGGAATACCGGTCGTTCGAAGAAATCGAGGTGCCGTTCCTGGCCGTGACGGAGACCAGCCCGGCCCATCGCATGGCCTTCCGCCGCTTCACGTCGGACCGGGTGGCATTGTATCACAAGGCGCAGGTCGATATCCTGCGTGCCCATGCGCCGGGCCGCTTCATCACCCATAATTTCATTCCGCCGACCGATACGGGCATCGATAATTACACGATGTGCCGGGACCTGGATTTCGCCAGTTTCGACAATTACCCGCTGGGCCGTACCGATGTCTGGATGGCCAAGCGCCCCGCGTCGGAATTCCGCCCCTATATGCGCACGGGCCATCCCGATTACTGCACCTTCCTGTTCGACCAGACGCGCAGCCTGGCGGGCGGCAAGTTCTGGATCATGGAACAGCAGCCGGGGCCCGTGAACTGGGCCGGGCACAATCCGCGCCCCCTGCCCGGCATGATCCGGCTATGGACGCTGGAGGCGTTCGCGCATGGGGCCGAGGTGGTCAGCTATTTCCGCTGGCGTCAGGCGCCGTTTGCGCAGGAACAGATGCATGCCGGCCTGCTGCGCCCCGACCGCACCCCGTCGGAGGCCTGGCCGGAGGTGGAGCAGGCGCTGCGCGAGCTGAAGGCGCTGGATCTGGCCCCGGTGCCGGGGGCCAAGGCACGTATTGCCATCCTCTATGATCACGAGGCGCAGTGGCTAGGCGAGACGGAGCGGCAGGCCGACAGCTACAGCCATCCCGACATCATGGTGAACTGGTACATGGCGGCCCGCCGCCTGGGTCTGGATGTCGATTTCATCCCCGCCGATGGTGATCCCAACGGCTACGACATTGTGCTGGTGCCGGGTCTGGCCATGCCGGACGCCGCAACGGTCAAGCGGCTGGGCGACAGCGGCGCCTTGCTGCTGTTTGCCGCCCGGTCGGGCGCCAAGGCCAAGGATGTGAACCTGCCCGAAGGCCTGCCGCCCGGTGAACTGCGCCGTTTGTTGCCCATCCGCGTCACCTCGGTCGGGACCGCCCGGCCCGATTGCCCGGAAGACATCGTCTGGCGCAACCATACCTATCAGGCCTTCACATGGTTTGAGGCGCTGGAACTGCTGGGTGAGGCGGATGTGCAGGCGACCCTGGCCGACGGCTCGCCGGCCCTGGTGCGCAAGGAGAACGCGCTCTATATGGCGACCCTGCCGGAACAGGATTTCATCGCCGACCTGCTGGAAACGCTATGCGCGGAACGCGGTGTGCCGACGGTGCGCCTGCCCGACGATCTGCGCATCCGCCGGCGTGGCGATCTGACCTTCGCCTTCAACTATGCGGCCGTGCCCCGCGAGGCACCGGCCCCTGACAATGCGCAGTTTGTGCTGGGCAGTCGTAGCGTGCCCCCGCGCGACCTTGCTGTCTGGAGGGTGCCATCATGAGGCGGGTTGGTAAGGCTGTTCTCCTGGTCCTGGCGCTAACCGTTGCGGTCGGTGCCGGCTGGTACCTGTCGCCCAAACCCGCCGCGCCGCTGGCACCGCCCTTTGCGGCATCGTCCCTGTCCGATGCGCCGGCGCTGGCTGCCCGTGGCCCCCACAAGGTGGGGGTCATGGATGTTTCGCTGATCAACCCGGATCAGCCGAACCTGCTGGGCATCAACCCGGTGACGCGGAACATTCCGCGCGCTGACCGGAAGCTGGACCTGCTGGTCTGGTATCCCGCCAGCCTGTCGGCGGGTCAGGAAGAAAAGACGCAGTACAGCTTCACCACGCCCGTGGTGCCGGACATCCCGGCGGAAAGCCTGCCCCCCACCCTGATGGTCGAGGGCAAGGCGGCACGGGATGCCACACCGGAACGCCAGGGCGGGCCCTGGCCGCTGGTGGTGTTCAGCCATGGGTTCCGGAATTTCGCCGCCGGCTATACGGCGATGGCGGAAAACCTGGCCTCCAAGGGCTATGTCGTGGTGTCGATCGAACATCGCGACGCCGAAACGGGGCCGTTGATGCCCATCGAACTGTCCTTCGGCAATACGGTTGCCACGCGCGCCGCCGATCAGCGCTTCGTCATTAAAGAACTGTCGCGCCGCGCCGGGGCCGCGGGTGACCCGCTGTCTGGCTTGGCAGACCCTACCCGCATCGGCCTGATGGGCTATTCCATGGGCGGGTTCGGCGCCTTGATCACCATGGGTGCCGGCTTTGATCCCAAGGGCGCCCTTTACCCGCTGGTGCCGGGTGGGTTGTTGGACAAGGATGTCGCCGGCAGCGACAGTTTGCGCGCCGCCGTACCCGCGGGCGTGAAGGCGCTGGTGGCCTTCGCCCCCTGGGGCGGCGGCGGCCGGCTGCGCGCTTGGTCGCCCGAGGGTCTGGCGGCGGTAACTGTGCCGTCCCTGTTCATCGTGGGTGATCAGGATGATGTGTCGGGCTTTGCCGATGGCGTAAAATGGGTGCATGACCAGATGATTGGCAGCGACCGCCGCCTTCTGATCTATCAGGGGGCCCGCCATAATGTGGCTGGCGATCAGACCCCGCCGCAACTGGCCCACTATTACCAGTTCGTGGAACGGTATGAGGAGCCGGTATGGCGGCGCGACCGTATCCTGGCCATCAAC
>CALRNG020000488.1:0-3178 GCA_943369495.1 Rhizobium sp. Q54 | reverse complement strand
GGCCATCGTCCAGAAGAATCTGGCGCGCATCGCCGAAGGCCGTACCATGATCATCGTTTCCCACCGGCTGTCATCGCTGGTGCAGGCTGACAAGATCATCGTCCTGGAGCAGGGCAAGCTGGTTGACTGTGCCCCGCATTCCATCCTGCTGCAACGCTGCGACATTTATCGGCACCTATGGCAAACCCAAACACAGCACATCCAATGACGGGGCCGTTCAAGGAACTTCGCGAGCGCTGGCGGCGGTTCTATGGCACCCCGGCCCCCCGGCTGCATGTAGCCCCGGAGGCTGTGGAGTTCCAATCCGAACTCGAAATCATCGTCCGCGAACCGCCGCCGCCCATTCTGGGCGCGCCGCATCTTGCGGCGGCCGGTATGCTGGCTCTGCTGGCCCTTATCGCCTGCTTTGTGCAGATTGACCGTATTGTGGTGGCGACGGGCCGTCTTGCCACCCAGGTTCCGCCCATCATGATGCAGCCGCTGGAGCGGTCCATCGTGCGCGACGTGCGCGTCAAGCCCGGCGATGTGGTGCGCAAGGGACAGGTGCTGGCCACCTTGGACCCGACCTTCACACTGGCCGACCGCAGCGCCCTGTCGGCGCAGCAGCGCGCCCTGTTCTCACAGCTTCACCGCCTGGAACTGGAGGCTGCGGGCAAACCTGTTCCTGCGGTCGATCCGGTCAATGGCGATCCCGACATGGCCCTGCAGGCCAGTCTCTACGCACAGCGTCAGGCGCAGTACCGCTCACGCCTGGACAGTCTGGATGGCGGGATCGCCAGCACTGAAGCGTCCCTGCGTGCGTCCGAGGGCGACGAGAAGTCGCTGACGGCGCAGTTGGCCGTGTATAGCGATGTCGAGAATTTGCGAGACCAGCTTTTCAAGGCGCAGACCGGCTCGCGCCTGCAATTGCTGGAGGCTCAGGCGCGCCGCCTGGAAACCCAGCGGTCCTTGCAATCCACCACCAACCGTATCCAGGAACTGCGCGCCGATATCAACGCACGCAAGGCTGAGCGGCAGAACTTCATCGATGACTGGCAGCGCCAGCTGCTGGAGCAGCTTGTCGCCACACGGCGCGAGGCGGCACAGGTGGACGAGGACCTGGCAAAGGCCGTCCGCCGTAACGATCTGGTCGAGTTGACGGCCCCCGCCGATGCCATCGTGCAGGAGGTGGCCCGGCTGTCACCGGGTTCCGTCGCGCGGGAGGCGGAGGCATTGATCGTCCTGGTGGCACTGGATACGCCGCTGATGGCCGAGGTAGTGATCGCGTCCGGCGACATCGGCTATGTGAAGGCCGGTGACCCGGTCGAGGTGAAGGTGACGCCGTTCCCGTTCCAGCGGCATGGCATGCTGAAAGGCCGGCTGCGGTCGGTGTCGCGGCAAAGCTTCGTTCCGGGATCGGCGGAGGCGCTGGATGCCCTGCGGACCCCGGTGATTGCTGGCGCCTATGTCCATCGTGCCCAGGTGGACCTGGAAAGCCTGCAGCTTCAGCGGATGCCGGAAGGGGCCATGTTGACCGCCGGCATGGTGGTGCAGGCCGAAATCAAGGTCGGCAGCCGCAGCCTGATGTCCTATTTCCTGTATCCCGTCCTGCGTGGTCTGACGGAGTCCATGCGGGAACCCTGACGGGTCTTGTCATGTCCGTGGCATTTCAAGGGGCGGCGGCATGGGCCGCCGCTCATCCCGGCTTTGTCCACAGGCGCTGATCCCACGCTACGGGCGTCAGGGCGTGACGCTGCGCCAGGGCGCGGCGGTATCGTTCCTCATAATCGGGCAGGAAACCGAATTCTTCCGCGTCATGATCCATGGCGCTGCCGATGTCCAGATAGAGGTCGAGATTGGTGAGGTCGGGGACGGGCAAGTCGCCTGCTTCCCACTCCGCCCACATTCTGTCGAACGCATCCTCCATGGACCGCGCGAAACCGTTGGTGTCGAACAGAACCGATCGGTGCCGCAGGTCCAGCAGCTTCGCCTTGGCAGCGGACAGTGCGGCCGGGTTCTGTCCCAGACGGACGGCTTCCTCCACATAGGCCTGGGGGCTGTCACAGACTAATTCGGGCAACCCGGCGGCCGTCACCAGTGAGGCGCAGACGCGGGAGGGGAAGCCGCGGCCCGGAACCGTCAGCACCGGCACGCCCATCCACAGCGCATCCGATGCCGTGGTGTGGGCGCCATAGGGGCTGCTGTCGAGGAACAGGTCCGCCAGAACATAGCGGGCGAGATGATCGGCATTGCCGGCATAGGGGGCGAAGATCAGGCGTGCCGGATCGATGCCGGCCTTGACCGCCTCTTCCCGAAAACGATTGTCGCCTTCATCACTGCCGCGCAGCAGCCACAGCACAGAACCATCGACCCGTTTCAGAATCTCCAGCCAGCGGGCCAGGTTGAAACGGGTCATTTTCTGCTGACCGTTGAAACAGCAGAAAACCATCCCGGTTTCCGGCAAACCATGCTGTGCCCGTGTCTGCGGTGCCGGGGAAATGACGCGGTGGCGGTCATTGGGCTGATAGCAGGGAACGCGCACCACCCGTTCGGTGTAGTAACGCTCCGACCCTGGCGGAATGATGACGGGGTCCGCGATGATATAGTGATGGTAAGGGCTGCCCATGGTTCCGGGATAGCCCAGCCAGTTGACGATGACCGGGGCCGGGCGCCGGGCCAGCATGCTGGTGCGGGCATCACGGGTATTGCCATTGATATCGACCAGAATGTCGATGCCGCACTCCTCCACCAGCGCCGCTGCTGTCGCATCATCCATGCCGCTCACATCATGCCAGTGATCGACAGAGGCGCGGATGCGCCGCATGAGATCATCTTCCAGCTTCACGCCGCAATAGAAGGCCGTCACCTCCACCCGTGACCGGTCGTGCAGGCCGAACATCTCCACCGTCAGATGGCCGATGGCATGGTTGCGCAAATCCGATGACAGGTAACCGATGCGCAGGCGACCGTCTGTGGCCCGCCGGCGGTGCTTGAAATCGGCGCTGGTCTTGAAGGTGTCCGGCCAGCCGACATCTTGGCGGCTATGGGAATAGGCGTTCGCAAGGCTGAGGATCGGGTCGTCGGTGAAATAGGCCAGGGTCAGGGGCGCCAATGTCGCCGTGATCTGCGCCGGGGTCACGGGGCCGAACGATTGCAGCACGGGCCATTTGCATTGCCGCTGTCGGACATTGGCCCAATG
>CALRNG020000487.1:0-3193 GCA_943369495.1 Rhizobium sp. Q54 | reverse complement strand
AACCGGCCCCTGATCATCGCGGCGGCGGTGGGCACGTGGAGCGGTTTCACCATGCTCTGCTGTCTGGCGCAGAATTTTGTGCAGTTGGTGCTGTGCCGTGTTGGTGTCGGGGTGGGAGAGGCCGGATGTACGCCGCCCGCCCATTCCCTGATCAGCGATTACACACCGCGCGAACGCCGCGCCTCGGCCCTGGCCTTCTATTCGCTGGGCACGCCGCTGGGCGGGTTGTTCGGCATGGTGCTGGGCGGCCTGATCGGCGATGCCTGGGGCTGGCGCGCCGCCTTTTTTGTGGCGGGTGCGCCGGGGGTGCTGATGGCCATCATCGCCGCCGTGACCTTGCGCGAACCACGCCGGCAGATGCTGGCCGCAGACCTTGCCGCCCGACGCGCGGCGGCACCCAGCCTGCGGGAGGCGATGGCGGAACTGCGCGGCAAACGCGCCTTCTGGCTGATCGCCTTCGGGGCCGCCATCAAGGCCTTCATCGGCTATGGCGCCGCCTCCTTCCTGGCGCCCTTCTTCTTTCGCAACCATGCCGCACCCTTGGCGGAGATGGCCGACGCCTTCGGGTTGGGTGTGGCAGGCTTTCTGGGGGTTGCCCTGGGCCTGATCCTGGGCCTGACCGGGGCGGTGGGCACCTGGCTGGGCGGGTATCTGGCCGACAAGCATGGGGCAAAGGATCTGCGGGCCTACATGTCCATCCCGGCGGTGTCCACGGCACTCGGCATCCCCTTCTACATGGTCGGCCTGACGGTGGAGAACACGACGCTGGCCCTGGTCATGCTGGCCTTTCCGCCCGTGCTGAACACGCTCTGGTATGGACCGGGTTATGCGGCAGTCCAGGGGCTGGTGCGACCGCAGACCCGCGCCACGGCCACGGCGGTACTGCTGCTGATCATCAATCTGGTGGGCTTGGGGCTGGGACCGCTGGGCGTCGGCGCTGTGTCGGATTTGTTGAGCGGTCCGTTCGGCCTGGGCAAGGCGGAGGGGGTACGATGGTCGCTGGTGATCTTCACCCTGTTCGGCTTCCTGGCTTCCGCCCTATTCTGGATGGCGCGCAAGACGCTCAGGGAAGAAACGGTGAGTTAGGGAGGACCGACCATGACCGAGCATATCCTGGCGATTGACCAGGGGACGACGGGAACGACCGTCATTATTTTTGACCGTGAGACGCATATTGTCGGCCGCGCCTATGCGGAGTTTACGCAATTCTACCCGCAGGCCGGCTGGGTGGAACATGACGCGGCGGAGATCTGGCGGGTGACGCTGGAGACGGCGGGCCGCGCGCTGTCGTCGGCGGGTCTGTCGGCGCGGGATTTGCGGGCCATCGGCATCACCAACCAGCGCGAGACGGTGCTGGCCTGGAACCGGCATACGGGCGAGCCGGCGCACCGGGCCATCGTCTGGCAGGACCGGCGCACCGCTGCCTTTTGTGATGATCTGCGGTCGCGCACGGGCGTGACGGAAATGGTGCGCGCCAAGACCGGTCTGGTCATTGATCCCTATTTCTCGGGCACCAAGCTGCGCTGGCTGCTGGAGCATGTGCCGGGTCTGCGGGCCGGGGCGGAGGCGGGCGATATCCTGTTCGGGACCATCGACAGCTGGCTGATCTGGAACCTGACGGGCGGGGTCGCCCATGTCACTGACCCGTCGAACGCGGCGCGCACGCAGCTTTACGATATCCATGCCGGTGCCTGGGACAGCGAGCTGCTGGCCTTGATGGAGGTGCCGGCGCGGGGCCTGCCGGAGGTACGGTCATCCTCGGCTGTGCTGGGCCACACCACGGCGGACGGGTTTCTGGGGGCCGGCGGCATTGCCATCGCCGGTGTGGCGGGGGATCAGCAGGCGGCTTTGTTCGGGCAGGCCTGCCACGGGCCGGGTCTGGCCAAGAATACCTATGGCACCGGGTCCTTCCTGTTGATGCATACCGGTCGCAGCACGCTGCGCGACCCCGGCCCGCTCTTGTCCACGGTGGCCTGGCGCATTGGGGATCAGCCGCTGGAATATGCGCTGGAAGGGGCGATTTTCGTCACCGGGGCGGCGGTGCAATGGCTGCGCGACGGGCTGGGCCTGATCGCGGCGGCGGCAGAGACCGAAGCCCTGGCCCGCTCCATCCCGCATAATGACGGGGTCTATTTCGTGCCCGCATTGACGGGGCTGGGGGCCCCGCATTGGGACCCGTATGCGCGGGGGCTGATCGCTGGCCTGACGCGCGGCACGGGTCGGGCGCATCTGGCGCGCGCCGCCCTGGAGGCCATGGCCTATCAGACCCGCGATGTCACCCGCGCCATTGAGGCGCAGACGGGCATCGCGCTGACCGAACTGCGCGCCGATGGCGGGGCCGTGGGCAACAGTTTCCTGATGCAGTTCCAGGCCGACCTGCTGGGCGTGCCGGTGGAGGTGCCGCGTGTGTCGGAGACGACGGCCCTGGGGGCCGCCTATCTGGCGGGTCTGGCCACCGGCATGTGGCAGGACCGGGATGAAATCCGCGCCACCTGGAAACTGGCCAGCCGGTTTGAACCGGGGATGAGCGTTGCCGAGCGTGAGCGGCTTTACACACACTGGACAAGGGCCGTGGAGAAATCCCGCGGATGGGCGGCATGACAAACGGATTGGACCGCGCAGGCGGCATCGCGGCCCTGGCCGCCGGCGGCGTCTGGGACCTCGTCATCATCGGCGGTGGGGCGACCGGTCTGGGCACGGCGCTGGATGCGGCGGCGCGCGGATACCGCACGCTTTTGCTGGAAGGGCATGATTTCGCCAAGGGTACGTCGTCGCGCGCCACAAAACTGGTGCATGGCGGGGTGCGCTATCTAGCGCAGGGCAATATCCCCCTGGTCCGCCACGCCCTGCATGAACGCGGCCGGCTGCTGGCCAATGCGCCGCAGGTGACGCGGCGCCAGGGGTTTGTCGTGCCTTGCTATCGCTGGTGGGACGTCCTGTTCTATGGCGCGGGGCTGTTCGCTTATGACCTTTTGGCCGGGAAACTGGGCTTGGGGCCCTCGCGCCTGCTATCGCGGGCAGAGGTGATGCGGCGGCTGCCGACGGTCAAGACAGACGGTCTGGTGGGCGGCATCCATTATTATGATGGACAGTTCGATGACAGCCGTCTGGCCATCACCATCGCCGCCAGTGCCGCCGACCATGGCGCCACCTTGCTGAACTATGTCCGCGTCACGGGCCTGCTGAAAGAAGA
>CALRNG020000486.1:0-3204 GCA_943369495.1 Rhizobium sp. Q54 | reverse complement strand
GCCATTGGCGGCAATGCCAGCGCCATCACCGTCCGCGAGACCTTGTCCTGGGGCGAGACGATGGCGCTGGAACGCGATGTGACCATGCAGGCGCGGGAGGTGAGTTTCAACGGTAGCGTCTGGTCCGCCAGCACCACGCCATCGTCGCTGGGCGTGAACGGCACCACCAGCGTGACCTTCAAGAACCTCGTGGGTGTGCGTGACGACAGCAACCGCGCCGGTGCTGACCGGTTGCAGGCCCTGCGCAACCTGTCCGTTACCGGCGGAAAGATCACCATCGACACGACGGCCACGCCGAATGGCATGATCATCCGTACGGCCGGCAATCTGACGGGTGATGCCGGGCAGCAATCCTATGGCGCCGCTCTGGACGTCACGGGCGGTTCTATCCTATTCGACACCGTCAATGCCGGGGCCGTGCCAGCCGATGGAAAGGCGGCGGGCAATATCGCGGCCAATATCGTGCCGGGCGGTGACCTGCTGTTCAGCCAGATGAATGGCGGCAAGGCCGATGTCACGTGGTTCCTGGGGTCCGGGGCCGTGACGGCACCAGGCGGCACCGGCATCAATCCCGCCATCGACCTCTTCAGCCTGCGGATGGTCGGTGTTGGCGGCAGCGCCACGCTGACGGGCAGCGTGGCGGGCGTCACGGGCGGCGTGGCGGCACAGCGTGTGCGCAAGCAACTGCCGCGCAGCAACGACTACCGCCTCAACGACTGCGCCATGGGCAGCCCGACCTGCATCGTGACCTCTATCCCCGCCCTGCCCGTGCCGCAATCGGCGAGCCGGCCAGACTTCCCCGAGCCGCCACGGCTGGAAGAGGAAGATGTCCGCCGCGTCAGCCGTGGCAACGAAGACCTGTGGTAAGGAGCCGATCATGAAGTGCGACCATGACAGCCGCCCGCCTGTCCGTTCCGGAAAGCCTCTGGCTCTGGCACTTGGCGTTACCATGTTCCTGACCGGTTGCGCACAGCAGCAGGCGTCCATGCCAACCGAGTATCTGGTGACCGGGAGAAATGATGCCGGTGACCGCTGCCTTGCCAAGCCAAGCGATGCGCTTGCGGCGGGTGTCAGCGACAGCACGCTGTACATCGTACAGTGCGGACAATGGCAGCGTATCAGCGCCAGACTGTTCCACATGCCGGCGTCAGCACCGAAGGCAATGGATCAATGGAAGGCGTACCTGCGGGCTACCCTGGACTGTGATTTCACCGTAAAGAAGCCGGTGGATGCCGGTCCGGAGCTTTCCGCCAGCCTCCATGGCTGTACAATGCGGGGAGACAATTGGCCATATGAGACGCTGGTGGTCACCACCAAGGATGGTCTTTTCCTGGCTGACGCCCAGGAGGGCATGGTCAAGCCATTGACGACGCTGATCCGTCATGTCGCCAGGATCGAGCCCATCAGCGAAAAGGGCAGCTTTGTTGACATGACCCGCATATTGCTGGCGGAGGCCAGCAACGAGACGTCGGGGTCAGCAGGCGGCCAGGGCACCCAGCGCAACGCCTACCTGCAGCTGATGCAAAGCGGCTACGACTTTATGAGCGTGGAGCGTTATGCCGAAGCCGAAGGCGCATTCCGCAGCGCATTGGACAAGTACAAGGCTGCCAATTCCGAGGGCAAGTCCGCTACGGATCCGGACAATTACCAGGATTACCCGGTCGGTATCCTGGACAGTGCCCTCGCCCTGTCACTGTCGCTAAGCAATCAAGGCAAGATTGCCGAAGCCAATTATATTTTGAGCCGGGCCGAGCCCGTTATCGCGCGGGGTGAAAGGCCGCTGGTCACAGCCCTTTACCGCGCCATGCTGGCCGCCAACCAAGGCAATGCGGAACAGGTGACTGCGCATATTGCCGTCGCGGAAAACCATTATAGGCAGGCGCAGGACAATCTGAATAAACGCCGGGCGGTAACAGGCAGCAAGATCAACGAGGGGCTGACACAGCTTGGCCATGGTCGTGACCAGTTGCCGATGATGGTCAGCCTGTCAGCGACAGATGCCATCGACGAGCAGAAGCAACTGGAGCGCAATATGCAGACCGTCCGCTATCTGAAGGCGGAATGGATGCGGCGGCAGGCCCTGCGCACGGGCAAGACAGTTGAAACCTCCACCGCGCTGACGAATGCCAGTGCGGCCCTGGAAATCCCCAAGGGCGTGGTCAACGCCGTTGCAGATTCTCAAGAGATCATGGGTTTGACCGCCCGCACGAAAGGCTTGCTCTTGCTGGCTGGCGCAAAGTCAGAGACAGGCAGTGAGGCGAAGGGCGACAGCGATGCTGTCAGGGAACTGGATAAGGCGACGGGACTGTTCCACAGCCTGGTCGGTGAGGAACGGCCCTATGTCGTGACCTTGCTGCGTCGGGGTAAGGCCCATCTGGAAAACAGGGAAAGGGATAAGGCCCTCAAGGATTTTGGCGAAGGGGTTCGGGTTTTACGAGAATCCGGCCAGACCGTTCATTATGAACTGATCGAACCCTATCTTGATGCATTGGAGCAGGAACGCGCCGCCCGTCCAAGGGACAAGGACGCCATCGCACTGACCATGCTGGAGGCGACGCAGGTCACGTTGGACACCGGTACTGCCAAGTCGATCAGCGCCGCGGCCGCCCGCCAGCTGCTCAGCGACACGGCGAAGACAGAATGGCGCAAAATGTCAGATCTGGAAGCCAACAAGCTGATCCGTGCCCGCGATCTGGCCGCCCTGTCGCGCCGCCCGCCCAACGAGCGGTCACAGGAGCAGGAAGTCCTGATTACCGAACAGATACGCAGACTTGACGAGCAGCTGATCAAGGCGAAAGCCGCCCTGCAGCTGGTGGCACCCGGCTATTTCAAATTGCAGGAGTCGGTGGATCTCACAAAGTTGCAGGGCACCATCGGGGAGCGGGAGGCCGCCGCCCTTTTCTATACGGGGGTGGATCAGACCTACGGCTTCCTGGTGCGGCGCGATCATGTCGAGGTCTGGCGCACGGATGCCGGAGCCGATGAGATTACAGACGCCGTCAAGGCGATCCGTGACTCGGTCAATGCGGATTTCGGCGGCCTGGATGCCTTCAACGTGCCAGCGGCGCGTCTCCTGTACAACCACCTGTTCGGCACCGCTGCGCAAGGCGGCAATGGCAGTGACCGTTTCAAGGGTGTTGAAGACCTGCTGGTGGTTGTCAACGGCCCCTTGAACGAGCTGCCGATGGGCCTGCTGATTCATGA
>CALRNG020000485.1:0-3206 GCA_943369495.1 Rhizobium sp. Q54 | reverse complement strand
AGGTTCGTAAAGGCCGTGTCAACGCGCTTGTAACCCGTGGTGCGCGCGTTGGCGATATTGTCCGAGATGTGACCAAGTGCGGCGGCCTGGGCCTGAAGGCCGGAGATGCCGGTGGTCAAGGATCCGAAGATGCTCATGGAAGTGCTCCCGTTGGAGTGATGGCGTGTCGTGGCCTATTGAGCAAGTTCAATGCCAACCGCAGAATATCAGTCAACATATTGATTTTATTGAATTTATAAAACTGCGCCCGATCGGCATTCCCTGCCCTGGCCCAGTGTTGAATATCCCACTGGGCGGATTTTGCCGGGGTGGGGGTGTCTTTTGCCGGGGTGATCCGGACGCAAAAAAGGGCCGATCCATCGGCGGATGGACCGGCCCTTTGCGCGGACAGACGTTGGTCTGTCACCGATGGGTCAATTGGGACGGGGGGGCACCGCGAACATGCCGGTACGGACGTCATTGGCCATGCCTTCCAGAAATTCGGCCGTCGTGCCGATACCATGCTTGGCGAGCAGGCCATAGATGGCGGCCGTAACGGACATGGTGCCGATCATGTCATACGGCACACCTTCGCGGGCGGCATTCACCCAGAAGGCATTGAACTGATCGAACAGGCGGGCCCGGATCTCCTCGTCGCCGCTGGGGGCGCTGGTCGGGGCGGGGGCGGCGGTAAAGCCATTGGGGGATGCAAAGGCGTTCATTTCTCGGTTCTCCTTCTGGGGTCGGGTTCAGGCAAGAAAGTTGATGAGGGACAGGGACTGCATGCGGCCGGTGATGGTGTAGCTGGCCTGCTGGGTGGACATTGCCGACTGCAAACGGACGGCCACCTCGTTTTGGTCAACGCCTTCGATGGTGGCCAATTCGCCTTGCGCCTTGGAAATCGCGTCCTGATGCCGGCTCTGGGTGTTGTCCATGGTGGCTGCGGCATTGACGACGCGGGAATGGACGCCGCGCAGCTCGTTTTGCGCATCGATCAGCAGGTTGCGGCCTTCTTCCATCAGCTTGGTATAGTCGCCGGGCCGGTTGATGGCGGCGGTCAGCCGGCGCAGGCCGCTGACAAGCTTCTGGATGGCGGGATCGTTGCTGCTGACACCATAATTGACGCTCAACCCGTCATCGACCTGCAGCTTTGCGATATCGTAGGCCGGTGAAAGCTGCTGGGCTGTCGCGTAGTCCGTGTCATAGAAAGGCAGGTTGGGCGGGCTGACGATGCCCTCAAAGACATCCTGCTCGGCCAGCGGCGGGATATCCTTGGTGATCAGCCGCGTCTGGTTGCCGGCATTGTTGATATCCGCCGTGGTCACGAACTGGCTGTTCACATCCTTGGCGGTGAAGATCAGCTTGGTATCGTCGGCGGGGTCGATGCTGGCCACCACCGTCGCGGCGGGATCGGCATTGATCTGCACCGCCATCCGCTGTGTCACCCAGTTCGACATGGACGTCGGGGTGGTAAAGGACGGCACCTGCCCCGACGCATCGGCCGGCAAGCTGGCATTGCCGCGCAGAATGTCGGTGTCGCTTGGGCTAATGACGTAGGAATATTTCGTCGGCCCCGCGATGATCACCTGCGGCGGCGCATTTTCGTTCTGCACGATGGTGCGCGCGCCGATGGAGATGTTGAACACATCCCCAATATCGGCCTCGGGCCCGTGGAACTTCACATTGTCGATCTGCCGCTGTGTCTCGCTGGCTTCCTGTACCGTGTAGGGCGCCTCACTGGCATTGACGGCATCGGGCGCGGTCAGCACCACGTTATCATGCGTGCCATTGTCATAGACACGGCTGGTCAGTGTGAACTTTTCTTTCACATCATTGGCCGTGGCCGTGACGATGCCGTTGGACACTGACAGGGTCACATTGAAGGGCGGATCGCTGAACTGGCGGATCTGATCGACCATGCCGGTGCCGGTTTCGTTCGAAAACACCTCGTCCAGCGACTTCTCGTTCCCGGTCGTGACATAGGTGAAGCGCTTGCCGTTCAGGATCATCTCATAGGTTTCACCAGCGTCCCCCCGCTCGCCCACCAGGGTGGTGCGGGTGATCTGCTTGGCCGCGACAATGTCGTCCACCGGCTTGGTGTTGTAGCGGGAACCGGCGAACAGATAACGGTCACCGACCCGTTCGTTCAGCAGCGATTCCAGTTCCACGGTCATGCCGCGGACGACTTCGCGTGTGGAGGCCATGTCGGGCCAGGTAACGTCAAAAGACGAAATGCCCGAGCCTTCCAGGCTCTCGATATTCAGCTTGATGATAGCGCCATCGCCGGGGCCGCCGGAGATGGTGAAGCGGTCGGCATCCACCTGCGGCGGCACCTGCTTCATATTGACGGTGTTGACGGCGCGTCCGCCCAGACCATCGGTGACGGTGATCTCGAAGCTGCCCTGCGGGCCCGTCTGGCTGGGCACGGCAGAGATGGTGTAGGTGGCCTCCGCCTTGAACTTGCTGTTGATATCGTCCACCGACACCTTCATGGCGCCTGCGGACTGGTTGGTGACGGTGCTGATGCGCGAGGCACCAGGCCCCTGCGGCAGCCGCGTCGTGCTGGACAGTTCCGAAGCCATGTCGGCCATGCGGTCCATCAGCGTGTCGTATGACTTCACGCGGGTCATCGTCTGGTCGATGGTCTGCGAATAGGCCTGACGGCGCACCAGTTCCGATTTCAGGTCCAAAAGGCGCTGCGACTGCGTGCCAAAGAAAGCCACGTCCTGCGACTTCTTGCCCGTGTTGAGCTGGGTCGACAGATCGTCGATGGCCGACTGTCCACCCGTGAGCGTGCGGATGGTGTTGATATAGCTGCCATAGCTGCTGATGCGGGTCATCTGACGATCCCCTCAATGGCATCCAACATATTGTTGACCGTCTGCATCACGCGGGCGGCGGCGGAGTAGTTGCGCTGGAGCACCTGCAACATGGCGATCTCTTCATCCATGTTGACGCCGGTATTGTTCTTGTAACGGCCTTCCAGCTGCGCCTTGAAATCGGTGGCGATGGTCGCCTGTTCGCTGGCCACCTTCTGGTTGCTGCTCCACTGCGCGATGACGGTGGAGACCATGGAGCTGTAGGACAGTCCCGTGGCCCGCAATCCATCGGCATTCAAGGTGCGGCCGGCAGCCTGCATCGATGCAGCCACACCTTCGGCAGCGCTGGCCTTCACCGTGTAATCGCCTGACAGCAGGCCGGGATTGATCTCGATATTGCCGGCACCA
>CALRNG020000484.1:0-3208 GCA_943369495.1 Rhizobium sp. Q54 | reverse complement strand
AAAGCGCATAACATTCCCCCAGCCCGGCACCGACGGCCCAGCGCGCCAGCCGCCAGGCCATCGGCTCCGGCATCGGCGCGTTGATGCCCAGCATGGGCGCGCAGGCAATGATCCCTGTGAACGGATGCGGCCGTTCCGCGACATGGCGCAGCAGGATATGGCCACCCATGGAATGGCCAAGCCCGATCAACGGTCCCTTGATCCGATCCCGCCAATGCGCCAGGGCGGCGTCAAGATCATCCAGGAACACCGCGAAATCGACGACGTGGCCCACCATCGGATCGGGCAGCAGCCGCGATGACCCGCCCTGGCCGCGCCAGTCCAGGGAAAGAACATGCAGCCCGCGCTGGCTCAGGTCCACGGCCAGTTCGCTGTAGCGCTCCACCTGCGCTGCCCGGCCCGGCAGGACCAGCATGGTGGCCGCACCATCGGGCGGGGGCGGGCCGACCGGGCACCAGCGCGACAGGCGCAATCTTGTGCCATCGGACAGTGACAGCATCTCATGCGCCCAAGCTCCGTTAGTCTCCACGCCGCCTCTCATCCTTTCCGCCGGTTTGACCGCCCTGCCGGGCCAAGCCTATGGTTGTGATGGCAGCTTACGGGGCAGGGACCCCATCCGCCAAGCCTGGGAGCATCGTCACGATGGAGAATATCGCCCGCCGTACCGGCCTGGACCCGGCCGATCTGACCGGCTTCTATTTCGAGGATCTGTTCGTGGGCATGAAGGGCATCTATGCCCGGACCATCACGGAAACGGACATTGTCATGTTCGCCGGCATATCCGGTGACACCAACCCCATGCATCTGAACGAGGAATATGCCCGGGCCACCCCGTTTGGCGGGCGCATTGCGCATGGCATGCTGTCGGCCTGCTTCATCACGACGGTCCTGGGCACCCGGCTGCCGGGACCGGGTTGCATCTACATGTCACAGAATTTGCGCTTCCGGTCGCCCGTACGCATCGGGGAAACGGTCACAACCACGGTCACGGTGACGGGGCTGGTGCCTGATAAGCGCCGCGCCATGCTGTCCACCATCTGCACGGTGGGGGACCGTATCGTGATTGATGGTGAGGCTATGGTCATGGTGCCCGCGCGCGCCGCCATCAGCGAAACCACGGCCTGAGCGTTGCCCTGGGGAGGGACAGAAGCTCTCCCCAGAATCTGTGGATAAGTCTGTGGCTAAGGGGTCGGTAACCGTGCCGGATCATTGTAGCCTGCGGGTCTCCCGGATTTGCCTAATTTTTGGGCTCTCTTCTGAGCGAGAATGAGGCTGGCATTGACGTGAACGTGCCTGTCTTCAGAAAAGTTGTTTATTTACAGATAGTTGAAACATATTCTGGAAATCGCTCGCGAATTTCCGGAACGGAATGGCGGAAGGGTCCTTTGCAAGCCGCCATGCGGCAAATGCATGCATTTGCCGATGGGGGATCGCGAAATCGGGTAGCAGTACGCCCGGAACGGGCCTAATGACGCGGTGGACAAGTATTCGTGTAAAGGAGTAACCGCTGTTTGCCCAGGTGACTTGCGCGATCCCTGTCGAGGGGCTGGGGGTGGCAGTTACGGGCGTGTGAAGTCTTGGGGAGGAGGCCCATGGCCCGGCATCCGACCCCTGAAATGATACCAACGGTCAAAATTCTTGACCGTTGGTATCCGCGCCGACTGGCGCGGCGGCGGCCCATGCCGCCGAAGCTTGAAATGCCGATGAGTCGGCATTTCAAGCCGCTGGTATGATTGCAGGGGCCGGTGTTCCTGAGCGGGGCTCAGGCGGCGCGGATATCCGCCAGGAACTGTTCGACACGGACCCGCAGGTGCCGGGCCTGCTGTGACAGTTCCTTGGCGGCGCCCAGCACCGGGGTGGCCGATCCACCGGTCTGGGCTGCCCTTTCAGCCCGTCCTTGAACGGTTTGACCGCACAGGCCATGTCGCTGGCCAGCATCATCAAATTTGACCGGTTATCGACCGGTACAGCCCAAGGTCGCGGTCAGGCCCCTGCCTGGCGGTTCTCGTTGGGCACATCGGACGGCAGGCGCACGCTGACCACTGTTCCCTGGCCGGGAATCGACGATATGTCGAGCGCGCCGCCCAGCATTTCCACGAAACGACGGGTCAGCGGCAGGCCCAGGCCGGTCCCTTTCGGATGCGGCTTGTCGGGCTGGCGCACCTGACCGAAGGGCTTCAGGGCGGTTACGATATCCTGGTTGGCGATGCCGACACCGGTATCCCGGATCACCAGGATGACGGCGCCGCCATCATCCAGTCCCGCCACCTCCACCGTCACGCGGCCACCGCGCGGCGTGAATTTGATGGCGTTGGAGGCAAGGTTAATCACGATCTGGCGGATTTTCTCCGGGTCGGTGCGGATGCGCAGCGGCACATCGGGTATCTTGATATCCAGCGTGATGCCCGTTCCCTCGGCCAGCTGGCGCAGCATGCGGGCGCTGTCCTGGACGGTGCGGCCGATATCGATGTCGCGGATGTCCAGCGGGTCGGCCCCGGCCTCCGCCCGGGCCAGATCCAGAGTGCCATCGACGATGGCCAGCATATGGGTCGCGGCCTGATGGATATCGACGGCATATTCAGGATAGCGCGGGTCGGTATGGGGGCCGTGGGTCGCGTCACGGATCAGTTCGGAAAAGCCGATGATGGCGTGTAGCGGCGTGCGCAGTTCGTGCGAGGCATTGGCGATCATGTCGGTGGTGGGGCGGCCACGCGTTTCCTGCCGCTGCTCCAGCAGCCGCCGTTCGGCGATCTTCAGCAGCTCCATCGCCTCGGTCAGGCGCTGGTTGCGTTCTTCAGCCGCCAGTTCGGCTTTGATCAGCCGGTCGCGCAGCCGCAGATGTGACAGCAGCCGGGTTTGCAGCTCCGCCACCGTCTCCGGCCGCTCCATCACCTCCAGCACGCCCAGTTCGACGGCGGCGGTGCGTTGATGCGGCATGACATCGTCGCCGATCATGATGATGGTCGGTTCCACCGGCAGGTCAGCGGCCTTCACATTGGCCACCAGGCCCAGAGGCGTACCGACGCCGTCCAGGTCAAGGACAAGCAGCGCTGGTCGCCGGGACCGACAGGTGGCCAGCAGTTCATCGTCCGACTTCAGGTATCGCAGGTCAACGGCAGGGGAGAGCCGTTTCAGTGCGGCCGTTGCCGGATAGCTGGATTTGTCCCCCCCAACGATCAGGATCGTGGCGGGATCGTCCTTAACGTAC
>CALRNG020000483.1:0-3237 GCA_943369495.1 Rhizobium sp. Q54 | reverse complement strand
GCCTGCCAGCACCTGTCGCGTATCCGGGACCTGATGGAAGGGCGGGGATAACCCTCACACCGTGACCGACCCCGGCACCACGGGGCGCGGACGGCCATCCTTGCCCAGCGCCACATAGGTGAACACGCCTTCTGTCACCTTGTAAGCGGTGCCGTCATAGCGGCGGACCCAAACATCAACGCGCACGCGGATGGAGGTGTTGCCGATCCGCTCCACCTCCGTGTAGCAGTTCACCTCATCGCCCACGGCCACAGGGCGGTGGAACTTCATGGCCTCCACGCCCACCGTCGCCACCGGGCCGCGTGCCACACGGACGGCGGGAGCGGCGCCTGCCAAATCCATCTGTGACATCACCCAGCCGCCGAACACCTGGCCATTGCCGTTCAGATCGGCGGGCATGGCGAATGTGCGCATGGACGGCGCGTCGCGGTCGAAATCCGGCATCCGGTCCTGGCTCATGCCCGTAAACTCCCTCTGTCATCAAAATGTAGGGGTCTATATCATCGGGAGATACCGCATCTCCTTGAACAAGACCCCGACCCATTCCTATAATGGCGCATGAGCGACCTATTCCAGAACTCCGCCGCCAAGCAGGACAGCTATTCCGCCCAGGACATCGAGGTCCTGGAGGGGCTTGAACCTGTCCGCCGCCGTCCCGGCATGTATATCGGCGGGACCGATGACCGTGCCCTGCACCATCTGGTGGCCGAGATCCTGGACAACGCCATGGATGAGGCGGTGGCCGGCCATGCCAGCCGCATCGACCTTGACCTGTCCGCCGACGGTACGGTGACGGTGCGCGACAATGGCCGTGGCATCCCGACGGATGAGCATCCGAAATATCCCGGCAAATCGGCGCTGGAAGTGATCTTCACCACACTGCATTCCGGCGGCAAATTCTCCGGCAAGGTCTATGCGACATCGGGCGGTCTGCATGGTGTCGGTTCGGCGGTCGTGAACGCCCTGTCCGACCGGCTGCATGTGGAGGTGGCGCGCGACCGCCAGCTGTACACACAGACTTTCTCCCGCGGGCTGCCGCTGGGGCCGCTGACCCCTGCCGGGGCCGTGCAGAACCGGCGCGGCACCACGGTCAGCTTCCACCCCGATGCCGAGATTTTTGGCCCCGACGCGCATTTCAAGCCGGAGCGGCTGTACCGGCTGTGCCGGTCCAAGGCCTATCTCTATCGCGGCGTGGAAATCCGCTGGTCCTGCGACACCGCCCTGATCAGCGCCGACAGTGGCGTGCCGGCGGCGGAAGTGCTGCATTTCCCCAATGGCTTGCTGGATTACCTGAACGGTACCCTGAAAAGCCGGACCACCGTCACCCCCCTGCCCTTTGCCGGTCAGGCGGACTTTCCCGGCGATGCGGGGCGCGTGGAATGGGCCATCGCCTGGCCCGAAGATGATGAAGGTTTCAGCCACACCTATTGCAACACCATCCCCACCCCGCTGGGCGGCACGCATGAGGTGGGGTTGCGCGGCGCCCTGACCCGGGCCATCAAATCCTATGGGGAGATGTCGGGCAATAAGCGGGCGGCCACCATCACGGCAGAAGACGTGATGGAAGGCGCCACGATCCTGCTCTCCGTCTTCATCCGCGACCCGCATTTCCAGGGCCAGACCAAGGAACGGCTGGTCAGTGCGGATGCGCAGAAGCTGACCGAAAACGCCATCAAGGACCGTTTCGACCATTGGCTGTCGGGGTCACCCGACGCCGCCAAGGTCCTGATCGAACGGTTGATCGAGAAGGCGGAAGAGCGGGCGCGTAAAAAGGCGCAGAAGGAGATGGCGCGCAAGACGCCAACCCGTCGCCTGCGCCTGCCCGGCAAGCTGGCCGATTGTTCACGCCAGAGCGCCGAGGATACCGAGATTTTCATCGTGGAGGGCGATTCGGCCGGCGGTTCCGCCAAGCAGGCCCGCCGCCGCGACACCCAGGCCATCCTGCCGCTGCGCGGTAAAATCCTGAACGTGGCCTCGGCCAGCGTGGACAAGCTGCGCGGCAACCAGGAACTGGCCGATCTGGCCCAGGCCCTGGGCTGTGGCACGGGCAAGGAATTCAGCGCCGACAAGCTGCGCTATGAGCGCGTCATCATCATGACCGACGCCGACGTGGACGGCGCCCACATCGCCTCCCTGCTGATGACCTTCTTCTATCGCGAGATGCCGGGCCTGATCCAGCAGGGGCACCTGTACCTGGCCCTGCCCCCCTTGTACCGCCTGGCCGGCGGCGGCAATGTCCGTTATGCCCGCGATGACGCGCATAAGGATGAGCTGATGAAGACCGTGTTCAAGTCGGTCAAGGGCAAGGTGGAAATCAGCCGCTTCAAAGGCCTGGGCGAAATGCCGCCCGCGCAGTTGAAGGAAACCACCATGGACCCCGCCAAGCGCACCCTGCTGCGCGTCGTGGTCCCCGACCTGCGCGACCCCGACCAGAAGGACGATGTCGAAGAGACCAAAGCCCTGGTGGAAAGCCTGATGGGCCGCAAGCCGGAGCTGCGGTTCAAGTTCATTACGGAGAATGCGAAGTTTGCGCAGGATTTGGATGTGTGAGGAAGCGCAATGACAATATTGGATGCCGGGTCTCCTCTTCTATTTGGCGTTGATTTAAATTCAATTCGAATATCAGATATCATAGCGGTATTTGCATTTTCATTCTCTGTAATCACGTTGCTAATTAATTACTTTCAAAAAAGAGGGTATGACAACTCAGCGCTAAGAAAAAATTTAAGTGATTTACTAAGTAAAATTATTGAAATAAATTTGGATTTATCAAAACTTAATAAATTAAATCAATCTGAAAATGATGTCGAGATCAAAAGGAACCTGAATACGCATCGCCGCCTTTTAACTCATACCGCCGATGTTTTGATGCGCAAGATACCGAATATTTGTAGTGACATTGACTATGTTATTATTGCAGGGGCATTGGAGCCTGCGGGGTATCGTGAAAGAGCGTTAGAGAATTGGGAGAAGGCCATTCAAAAATCTACCAACACACAAATCAAATGCTATAACTTAAGGGGATTTGCAAGTTTTCTGTTTAGGAGCGAGAACTATACTCGAGGTCGTTCGACTTATAGTCAGTCTATTGATGTGTTGGACAAAAGTGATGTTAAATATGCTTGGGGACTAGCCGATACATTGATTCTGTGGGCTAGAGCCGAACGGCGTGCGGGGTTGAATGAAAATTCATCCCGTTTACTTGACAGAGCTCTGGAGGCAACAGATTATATTGAC
>CALRNG020000482.1:0-3239 GCA_943369495.1 Rhizobium sp. Q54 | reverse complement strand
GGGCCGATTTATAGACGGAGGATCGCGGTTTGGTCCGTTTCGAAAATGTCGGGCTGCGCTACGGCAATGGGCCGGAGGTGCTGCGCGACCTCAGTTTCGAACTCGCCCCCGGTTCCTTCCAGTTCCTGACCGGCCCCACCGGTGCCGGCAAATCCAGCCTGCTGAAGCTGCTCTACCTTTCCGAACGCCCGTCTAGAGGCCTGATCACCCTGTTCGGGGAGCCCTTGTCCAAGGTGCCACGTGACCGGCTGCATGAGCTGCGCCGCCGCATCGGCGTGGTCTTTCAGGATTTCCGCCTGCTGGACCATATGAGCGCCTATGACAATGTCGCCCTGCCGCTGCGCATCGCCGGCCATGGCGAAAAGCACATTAAGGAAGCCGTCACGGAGCTGATGGAATGGGTTGGGCTGTCGGACAAGATGGGCGCCCTGCCGGCCACCCTGTCGGGCGGTCAGAAGCAGCTGATCGCCATCGCCCGCGCCGTCATCACCAGCCCGTCGCTGATCGTGGCCGACGAACCGACCGGTAATATCGACCGCGACATGTCGATGAAGATCATGCGGCTGTTCATCGAATTGAACAAGCAGGGCACCACCGTCATCGTTGCCACCCACGACTGGCCCCTGATCGACAAGATCAAGCGCCCCATGCTGGAACTGTTCGAAGGCAAGCTGGCCGAGGCCTCCTGGTGGCTGAAGCCGGGTGAGGGGTTGGACGAGCCGGTTTAGGGTTTGCCCTTACGGTCCGGCTGTCTCCAAGCTGATGCGCAACCGCGTGCCGGTGGCCTTGGCAAAGCGGGAGAGGGTGCGGGTTGACGGAATGGTCCGACCTGTTTCCAACCGTGCGATGGTGCTTTGGGTGGTCTCCATACGTTGGGCCAACTGCTCTTGCGTGAGGCCAGCCTTCAGGCGCGCTTCAATCAAGGTACGGGCAATGGAGAATTCAGCCTCCACACTATCATAGCACTCCCGATAAGCGGCATCCTGCATCCAGTCCTGGTGCAGATCCATCAAGCGGGTCATCTGACCTCCTTCGCCCGCTCACGGGCCAATTCCAGTTCACGCAGCGGCGTCTTCTGTGTCTTCTTCACAAAGGCACGGACAATAACCACTCGGTATCCTGTTGCCGTAACATAGATGGCACGTGAGATGCCGCTGGGACCCCTGACACGGATTTCCCAAAGCCGACCTTCCAAGTGCTTCACCATCTCACCTGGTAGATTGGGCAGCCCTACCGCTTCGATCAGCTGAACCACCCGGATCAGGCGGGCGCGCAGATCAACCGGCAACGCCGCGATCTCTGCATCGACCGTTCTGTTGAGTGTCTCTACCGACCACATGGCGCTTATTATATCAAATTTGCGATATTGCCACATCCCAAAAAGCCAAACCCGCCACGGCAGGGCCGGGCGGGTTCGATGCTTTGGTGCAGAAACCTTGGGGAAACTGCCTTACTTGAAGGCGATGCCCACGACCTCGTAGCTCTTGGAGCCGCCGGGGGTGGTCACTTCCACACTGTCGCCGACCGACTTGCCGATCAGGGCGCGGGCCAGCGGGCTGGTGATGGAGATCAAGCTCTGCTTGATGTCGCTCTCATCCTGACCCACGATCTGATAGGTCACCTCTTCGTCGGTGTCCTCATCCGCGAGCGTGATGGTGGCGCCGAACTTCACGGCATTGCCGGAGAGTTTGGTCGGCTCGATCACCTCGGCGCGGCTGATCTTGTCTTCCAGCTCCATCACGCGGCCTTCGATGAAGGACTGCTTCTCGCGTGCCGCGTGATATTCGGCATTTTCCGACAAGTCGCCATGTTCGCGGGCTTCCGCGATGGCCTTGATCACGGCGGGCCGCTCAATGCTCTTCAGATGCTTCAACTCATCCTGCAGCCGGTTGTACCCCCGAGCCGTCATGGGAACTTTTTCCATCGTGCCCTATCCCAGTAAAGGTAGCCCAGAAACAAAACAAGCCCGACGGGGCGGCTTCACGCCCCGACCGACCAGACCGTCCTTAGTAAGTGCCGCTCAAGTAAGACTGGAGCGGGGCCACGTCCAGACCGCCGACCTTCAACGCCGAGATGGCTTCAACTGCCGCCTCGGCTCCGGCCACCGTGGTGTAGTACGGGATGTTATTGGTCAGCGCGGCGCGGCGCAAGCTGAAGCTGTCGGAAACAGCCTGCGACCCTTCCGTCGTGTTGAAGATCAGTTGGACATTCCCGTTGATCATCGCGTCAACGATATGCGGCTGCCCCTCCACCACCTTGTTGATGGGGGTGACCTTCACGCCATTATCGGCCAGATGCTTGGCCGTGCCGCGTGTGGCAATGACCTTGAAACCCATTTCCAGCAGCTTGGCCGCCACCGGCACCATGGAGGGCTTGTCGCCTTCGCGCACAGAGATGAAGACGGTGCCTTCCTTGGGCAGGGTGACGCCAGCACCCAGCTGGGCCTTGGCGAAGGCCAGGGCGAAATTCTTGTCCAGGCCCATCACCTCGCCCGTGGAGCGCATTTCCGGCCCCAGCAGGATGTCCACACCGGGGAAGCGGTTGAACGGGAACACGGCTTCCTTGACGGCCGTGTGCGGCGGGAAGGGGCCGGACAGCTTGAACTGGCTCAGCTTTTCGCCGGCCATGACGCGGGCCGCGATCTTGGCGATGGCGGTGCCGGTCGCCTTGGCCACGAAGGGAACCGTGCGGCTGGCGCGCGGGTTCACTTCCAATATGTAGATATCGTAGCCGCCGATGCCCGACCCGTCCGTCGTCTGCTTGACCGCGAACTGGATATTCATCAGGCCGACCACGCTCAACCCCCGGGCCAGCTTCACCGCCTGCACCGTCAGCTCGTCAATGACGGGCTTGGACAGGGTGTAGGGGGGCAGGGCGCAGGCGCTGTCGCCGGAATGGATACCGGCTTCCTCGATATGCTCCATGATGCCGGCGACATAGACTTCACCGTCGGCATCGGCCACGGCGTCCACATCCACCTCGATGGCGTTCTGCAGATAGCTGTCGATCAGCACCGGGTTATTGCCCGACACCTTGACCGCCGTGGCGATATAGCGGTGAAGACCGGCCATATCATGCACGATCTCCATGGCGCGGCCACCCAGCACATAGGACGGGCGGATGACGACGGGGAAGCCGATCTTCTCGGCCACCGCAACGGCTTCTTCCAGGGAGCGGGCCAGACCGTTGGCGGGCTGGCGCAGGTCCAGCTTATGCAGCAGCTGCTGGAACCGTTCGCG
>CALRNG020000481.1:0-3239 GCA_943369495.1 Rhizobium sp. Q54 | reverse complement strand
TATGGCCGGAAACACCCACTTTCCATTCCGCGCGTGTCGGTGGCGACCGACCTGATCCGGGCCATGGGCTGGCTGGAGGATCACCGCTTCATCGACAGTCCGCAGGCCACGCCCGAACAGCTGGCCCGGTTCCATGATCGCGACTATATCGCGGCGGTGCAGCGGGCGGAACGGGATCAGAAGGTCGATCTGGACACGGCGCTGCGTTATGCGCTGGGCAAGCTGGAGAATCCGGTCTTCCCGGAAATGTACCGCCGTCCCGCCATCGCCGCTGGTGCCGCCATCCTGGCCGCCGATCTGGTGCGTGATGGCGGTGTGGTGCATTCCCCGGCCAGTGGCACGCACCATGCCCGACCCGGTCGGGCCAGCGGCTTCTGCTTCTTCAATGCGCCGGTGCTGGGCATCATGGCGCTGCAGGATCAGGGGCTGGACCGCATCCTTTATGTCGATCTGGACGCCCATCATGGCGACGGGGTGCAGGATGCCTTTCACGATGATGAACGCGTCCTGACCATCTCCACCCATGAGGAGGGGCGTTGGCCCCATACGGGTAAGCTGGAGGATCGGGCCGGCGGCATGGCCCGCAATGTTCCGCTGCCCGCCGGCCTGAACGATGATGAATTCCGCCATGTGGTGGAAGAAGCGATCATCCCCCTGGCCGTCGCCTTCCGGCCCCAGGCCATGATGATCCAGACGGGTGCGGACGCCCTGGCCGATGACCCCCTGTCCCGCCTGTCGCTCTCCAACCGCGCCCTGTGGCGGGCGGTGGGCGATCTGGTGGGGCTGGCCCCGCGCACGATTGTGGTGGGCGGCGGCGGGTATAATCCCTGGTCGGTGGGCCGCGCCTGGGCCGGGATATGGGCCGTCTTGAACGGCATCGATCCAGCGGAGGCTGTGCTGACGCCGGCGGCGGCACATGTGCTGAAATCCCTGACCTGGGACCGGCGGGAGGGGCGCAATCCGCCCGCCCGCTGGTTCGACAGTCTGGTTGACCCACCGCACGAGGGCCCCATCCGCGACATGGTGCGGCAGGCGGCGGCATCCGTGCGCGACCTGTGGTAAGGTCAGGGCGACTGTAACCCCGCATCGGGAACCATCATGCTGCTGCGCCGTCTGGCCCTTGCCCTCCTGCTGTCCCTGTCCCCGCTGATCCTGCCCGCCACCATTCCCGATGCGGTTGCCCAGATGGGGCCGCAGACGGGCCTGAACCGCGACAATCTGGTGATCGAAACCAAGGGTGGCCAGCGGCACAGCTTCAATGTCGATCTGGCCCTGACCCCACAGCAACAGGCCATTGGCCTGATGTTCGTGGAGAAGATGGCGGATGAGAAGGGGATGCTGTTCTTGAACGAACAGGAAAGCAAACTCTCCTTCTGGATGAAGAACACGCTGATCCCGCTGGACATTATCTTCATCGACGCCAACGGCTATATCCTGAACATCCAGCATGGCAAGCCGCTGGACCTGACGCCGCTGCCGTCCGCCGGGCCGGCGCTGGCGGTGCTGGAGCTGAATGCCGGCTTGTCGGCCAAGCTGGGGATCAAGCCGGGGGACCGGCTGCTGCATCCCGCATTCGGGGTACGTCGTCCGTAACCATCATGCGGCAGACGGGCAGCTGACGCCCTGAACACCCGAAACCAGCGCATTTCCAATCGGATACGGCGTGATAAAATGAGCGATGGTTTTCTATACGGCCCCTTTGCAGCGACTGCCCACGCCGGTGAGCCCGCCGTCGAAGGACCGTCACGTTCTGGGCGTCAACCGGATCGACGAACGGCAGCGGCGGGACGATAAGGGGCGGGAAGGCCGCAGCCTGCGCCATCGCCTGATTGATCTGGTGATGGATGAGGTGGAAAGCCTGCCAGAGCTGACCCCACCCCAGAAGCAGCGTATCCGCCATAATCTGGGCCGCTTTGCCGAGCGGCAACCCGATCATCCCCCAGGCCTGCCGCCCCCGCCACCACCCACGCCTGAGCAGGCCCTGGCGGCCCTGATCGCGGAGGAGCCCCCGCCGCCGGTGGAAGATGCCGGTCCTCCTGCACCCAATGACGGGGTGGATGCCATCACGCTGGCGCGTCAGATGCAGTTACTTTTGGGCCTGCACAGCGAACGGGCCACCAAGATATCCAACTATATCCATGCCCTGATGGCCGTCACACCGGACAGCCATCAGGTCAGTCTGGATATCTGATTCTTTACATTATTTCCCCAAGGCCTTGATCAGTTCGCCCATATTCTTGACGAACGCAGCGGTGGAGATGCCCTCCAGCGGATAATCGGCATTATAGGGGGAGGTGTCGTACAGATCGCCGACCCGCGTTGCCCGATATTCCCCGCCTGTCGGCGTGGCTGGGCCATCGCCGATATAGGGGTTGGACGTCGCGGTCAGTTTCACCGGCCAGTATCCGCGCGGGTTCAGGCCCAAGACCAGGGCCGACAGCTTGTCCGCGCCCGCCACCTTTTCCGTATTGTCCTTCTTCATCATGTCGAACACATCGACATCGCGCAGGGTGAAATAGCGGGGCAGGGCATAGGTGCCGGGTTTGGCCAGCATGGGCGACCCTTTCGATATCTCTTCCCCCTTGGTGGCCGCCAGCTTCTGATATTCCGCGCGCAGGCCGGCGGTATCGATGGACCGGAAGGACCCGTAATGAGCGATCACCTCGTTCGGGCTGTCGCTGGTGTAGTATTCGCCATTCACGACATTCGACCCGCGCCGATGCAGGTACAGCGGCTTGTCGGTTCCGATCTCCAGGAAGGTCGGATGGGTGCGGCCCTGGCTACGCAGGGTCGCCGGCGACTGCACCTTATCCAGCCAGTCCAGCGCCTCCGGCACGCGCGCCAGATATTTTGCATCGCCGGTCAGACGGTAGAAACTCAGCAACTGCTTGATGTTGTTGGCCGTCGTGTGGGTGGCAAAGGCCTCAGGCTCATAGGTGCGGGCCCCCGTCGGCTTCAGGTCGGTGGTGCGGTGCTGCAGGCCCCAGGCCGGTTGCGGCTGCGGCTGCTGTGTGGCGATGAAAATGTCCATGCCGCGTCGGATCGGGTCGGTCAGCTTCTTATCGCCCAGCACCTGGTAGGCAAAGATCATCACCTCCAGATTCTCGCCCGATACGTCATCATTGAAGGTGATGTAGCCGGTATAGTCCGGCTTTCCATGCAGCCCGCCATCCTTGACCAGGGGGAACCGCTGCGGCCAGCCGCCATTGGGATATTGGGCGTTCAGGATGAAGCCCAGC
>CALRNG020000480.1:0-3241 GCA_943369495.1 Rhizobium sp. Q54 | reverse complement strand
CAGGCAATGTTTCGCTGGTCCTAATATTTGGCACAGGTGGTCGCGCTTGTCGCCTGCAACCTTGCCGCCCGCACCGCATGGGCGATGCGAATTGGTGGTAGTATTACCGCGAAAGGTCAGACCAGCGGTCGGCTGCGCTTTGATCACTGTGGCGCGCCTCCACCCATCGGCGGCCCTCGCTGGCCGTATCTTCCAGCTTCCAGAAGGGGGCCTTGGTCTTCAGCCAGTCCATGATGAAGCGGCAGGCATCGAACGCCGCTTCGCGATGGGCCGATGCACAGGCGACCAGGACGATGCGCTCCCCCGGCTCCATCTTGCCATAGCGATGAATGATCAGGCAAGCCGACAGGGGCCAGCGGGCCTGGGCGTCGGCCTCAATGGCTTCCAGCTGCCGTTCGGTCATGCCGGGATAATGTTCTAGCGTCAGGGCGCGCACCGTGCCGGGGCCTTCACCTGCCTGCGGGTGCAGATCACGCACGAGGCCCGTGAAGCTGCACACGCCGCCGATCCCGGTATCGCCGTCGGACAGGGCCGCCAGTTCGGCCCCGATGTCGAAATCGTCGCGCTGGACCCTGACGGTCATCAGCCGCCCGTCACGGGCGGGAACAAGGCCACCTCGTCGCCGCCCGTGACCGGGTGGGTGAAGGGCACATATTCCTGGTTCACGGCCACCTTGACGACATCCAGATTGGCCAGCGCCTCGGCATAGCCCTCGCCACGTCCGCGCAGCCAGTCGATCAGGCCCGCCACATCCGTCACGCCGGCGGGCACGGGTACGCGTTCCTCGGCGATGCCGATCTTGGTGCGCAGCCAGGCGAAATAGAGCAGCTTCAGCATGAGATCACCCCTGTGGGTTCAGCATGTGGCGCAGGCCGGCGCGCAGATAATCCCACCCGGTCAGCAGGGTCAGGGCGGCGGCCAGCCACAGGCCGACTTCGCCGATCAGGGTGACAGGCCAGCCCTCCGGCCCGTCGGCGCCCACGATCAGCCAGCCGATAGCCACCATCTGTATGGTGGTCTTCCATTTGGCAAGCTGGCTGACGGGCAAGGAGATGCGCAGGCCGGCGAGGAATTCGCGCAGGCCCGATACCATCACCTCCCGCAGCAGAATGATGATGGCGGGGATGATGGCCAGCCCGTCGATCTTGCTTACCGCCGCCAGCATCATCAGCACGGCGGCCACCAGCAGCTTGTCGGCGATCGGATCCAGGAACTTGCCGATCAGGCTTTCTTCCCGCCAGATGCGGGCCAGATAGCCGTCGAACCAGTCGGTGATGCAGGCTGCCGCATAAAGCCCCAGCGCCGTCCAGGCGCTCCATTTTCCGGGAAAGAAGAACAGGGCCACGATCACCGGGATCACAGCGATGCGCGACAGGGTCAGGATGTTGGGCAGGCTGGTCAGCATGGGCGCCAAGTCGGGCTGTGGAAGGGGATGGGGCCAGGGGTCGGATCAGTGGCGCGCATCCTATCCTTCCCCGTGGAAGTGATCATAGATGATTCTGGCAACAGCCTCACTGATGCCCTCCACGGCCTGGAGATCGGTCAGCCCCGCGCGTGAAACGGCCCGTGCCGATCCGAAATGCAGCAGCAGCGCCTTCTTGCGGCGGGGTCCGATTCCCTGGATCTCGTCCAGGGGCGAGGCGCTGATGGCCTTTTCCCGCTTGGCCCGGTGGGTGCCGATGGCGAAACGGTGCGCCTCGTCGCGCAGGCGCTGCAGGTAATAGAGCACGGGGCTTTTATGCTCCATGCCAAAGGGCGGGCGGCCCGGCATGAAGAAGCGTTCGCGCCCCGCATCACGATCCGGTCCCTTGGCGATGGCGACCAGGGGCACATCCTCAATACCCAGATCGGCCATCACCTCCATCACCACACCCAGCTGCCCTTCGCCACCATCGATCAGCACCAGATCAGGCCAGGTTTCGCCCGCCCGTTCCGGGTCCTCCTTCAAGGCGCGCTCGAATCGGCGGGTGAAGACCTCGCGCATCATGGCGAAATCGTCACCGGCGGCCTCCGGTGCCTTGATGTTGAATTTGCGATAGGCGTTCTTGATGAAGCCGTCCGGCCCCGCCACGATCATGCCGCCGATGGCGTGCGCGCCCTGGATATGGCTGTTGTCGTAAACCTCGATGCGCTTGGGCGGCTCGGCCAGCCCGAAGGCCTCTGCCACGCCGGCCAGTAGCTTGGCCTGGCTGCCCGTTTCGGCCAGACGGCGGCCATGCGCGTCGCGGGCATTGGTAATGGCATGGTCGACCAGCCGCTTCTTGTCACCGCGCTTAGGCGCATGCAGCTCCACCTTGGACCCGGCCCGGACGGTCAGGGCCTCCTGCAGCAGCGCTTCTTCGGCCAGATCATGGCTGACCAGGATCAGGGGCGGGGCGGCCTTGTTGTCATAGAACTGGGCCACGAAGGAGGCCAGAACCTCCTCCACCTCCACCACCTTGTCATGGCTGGGGAAATAGGCGCGGTTGCCGTAATTGCGCCCGCCGCGGAAGAAGAACACCTGGACGCAGGTACTTCCGCCTTCCTGGTAGGCGGCGATGATGTCGGCATCATCCACGCCTTCGACATTGATGTCCTGATGCGCCTGGATGGCGGTCAGCGCCCGGATACGGTCGCGCAGCTTGGCGGCGCGTTCGAAATCCAGCGCTTCGGCGGCGGCCTGCATGTCGGTGGCAAGGGCCGTCTGGATATCGCGGCTGCGCCCTTCCAGGAACTGTCTGGCCTCGCGCACCTGCTCGGCATACTCGCCCGCCGTCACCTTTTCCACACAGGGCGCCGTACAGCGCTTGATCTGAAATTGCAGGCAGGGTCGGGTGCGGCTGTTGAAGATCGTGTCGGCGCAGGTGCGCAGCTGGAATGCCCGCTGCAGCGCCGTCAGGACGCGGCCCACGGCGCCCGCCGACGCGAAGGGGCCATAATAGGACCCGGCCTGCGTCCGCGTGCCGCGATGCTTGGTCAGCTGCGGAAAATCCTGTCCACCCGTGATCAGGATATGCGGGAATGTCTTGTCGTCGCGCAGCAGCACATTATAGCGCGGCATCAGCTTCTTGATCAGGTTCGATTCCAGCAGCAGCGCCTCCACCTCCGTATGGGTGGTGACGAATTCCATCTGCGTGGTCTCAGCGATCATCCGTTGCAGCCGGATGGGCAGCTTCACGGGCATCGTATAATTGGTGACGCGCTTTTTCAGGCTGCGCGCCTTGCCAACATAAAGCGCGTCACCCTCGTCATTCAGCATCCG
>CALRNG020000479.1:0-3263 GCA_943369495.1 Rhizobium sp. Q54 | reverse complement strand
CAAGGGACTGGGCTTCGGTGCCGATGATTACCTGACCAAGCCGTTTGACAAGCGCGAGCTGATCGCGCGGGTGCAGGCCATCATCCGCCGGTCCAAAGGCCATTCGGAAAGCGTGATCCGCACCGGCAAGCTGACCGTGAACCTGGATGCCAAGACGGCGACGGTGGAAGGCGCACCCCTGCACCTGACCGGCAAGGAATATGGCATCCTGGAACTGCTGTCGCTGCGCAAGGGCACGACCCTGACCAAGGAGATGTTCTTGAACCATCTCTATGGTGGCATGGATGAGCCGGAGCTGAAGATCATCGACGTGTTTGTCTGCAAGCTGCGCAAGAAGCTGACCACCGCCACTGAGGGCGACAATTACATCGAAACGGTGTGGGGCCGCGGTTATGTGCTGCGCGACCCGACCGAGGGAGCCACGGCAGCGAAGGCCGCCGGTTGAAACGGCCACACCGTATCCTGCTGCTGGGTGGTGGCCATGCGCGCCCCCCTTTTCTGAAGCGCCTGTCGGCCTTGGGGAAACGGGGTCACCAGGTCACGTTGCTGGCGCCCACGGCCCAGGTCTGGGCCGAGGCGGTACCCGCGATGCTGGCGGGGCGGGTTGAACCCGCGACAACCCGACTCGATGCCGGCCACATGGCGCGTGACGCTGATATCGGCTTCATCGATGACGGCGTCCTGGGCCTGGACCTGAAGGCCGGCCTTGTCCACCGTCATGAGGGGGAGCCGGTTGCCTTCGACCTTCTGTCCGTGGCACCAGATGCGGAGATCAGACCCCTGTCGGGGACGCAGGGCCATGCCCGCTGTTTTGCCACCCGCCCCCTGTCACGGCTGCTGGAACTGCGGGCAGCGCTGGAGGCACGGTTCGAACAGCATCCGGGCCGGGTCGTGGCCCTGACCATCGCCGGCGGCGGGGTCGAGGCGGTGCAGATCGCCCTGTCCATCATCCATCTGGCCGCCAGCCTGGGTGGATATGTGGGCCTCACCATCCTGACGCGCGGCCTGCTGATGCAGGGTCTGCCGGGACCGGCGGGGGTAAGGCTGGCGGAAATCCTGTCGGCCCATGGCGCCATCCTGATCGAAAAAGCACCCGTGGCGCGGGTGGACGGGAACGAGGCTGTGCTGGTCAATGGCGACCGTATCGCCTTCGACCTGTTCTTGAACGCCACCGGCGGCATCGGCCCGGCCTGGCTGAAGACCAGCGGCCTGGATGTGAATGGCGAAGGCCATCTGCGGTGTGACACCAAGCTGTTCGTCGGCGGCCTGGAACATGTTCTGGCCGCAGGCGAGGCGGTAAGGCCCGCCGGCGGGCGGCACGCGGCCTGGGGCACGGCCGGTTACAATCTGACGGCCCTTGCCACCGATCTGGTTCCCCGCTACGCGCCGGTGCGAAAGCCGCCTTTGTTCATCGATCTGGGCAATGGGGAGGCGCTGGCCACCTGGGCAGGATACTGGACACTGAGCCGACCCGCACTCTGGGCCTTGCGCTGGGCGGAAGGGCGTTGGCTGTTATAAGCCGCCGCGCTATTCCGCCGCCATGCGCCCCGCACGGTCCAGCGCGTAGTCGCGCATCACCCGGACCAGGGTCGCCAGATTGGCGCGCAGTTCCGGAAAACCGCTATGGGGTTCCAGCGTCTCCTCGTTCATGTAGAGCCGGCGGTCGATTTCCAATTGAAGCGAGCTGCGGCCGCGTGGCGGACAGGAATAGCGGCGGACCAGTTCCACACCCTTATAGGGATCATTCAGACGGACATTGTAGCCCATGCCCCGCAGGGTACCCGCGACCAGCCGGGTGAACCCCGCCTCTGCCGTGGCGCCATCCCGGTCGCCGATCACGAAGTCGGGTGATTGCCGGTCCGGACCGATCACGAAGGAGGGCATGGAATGGCAATTGATGTGATAGACGGCGCCAAACCGCCCATGCAGCGCATCCAGGCTTTCCGACAGAAGCTCGTGATAGGGGCGCCAGTAATTCTCGATCCGGTCCTGCACGGCCCCAATCGGCAACTTCCCATCATACATGGGCACACCTGGCCGGCAGAGATGGCGGACCAGCCCCATGCCCGCCACGCTTTTGGAGGATGGGTTGACCGGTCCCGGCCATTCCCCATCCAGCATGGAGGGATCAATATCGTCGGGTGCGCGGTTCACATCGATATAGGACCGGGGAAACAGCGCACAGATAAAGGTGGCGCCCATATCGGGCACCATTGAAAACAGTTCGTCCACATGCGTGTCCTCCGCCTGGCGCAGCAGAGGAAACGGACAGGTGAAATCGAAATCGGCCGGATAGCGCGTACCGCTATGCGGGCTGTCGAACAGCAGCGGGACCGCGGGCCCGACCGGATCATGCCGGACGACCACATCATCGATCACCAAACTCATTAAACCCCGTCTCCGGCTGCGGAAAATCACCGATGAAGGCCTGTGGAACTGAAACCGCCCTTTCATCGAACTGACTTGGAACCTATACCTTGGTGTCTGGGCCGGCGTCGATAGCACAGAAGACATGCCTGCCTTTGGAGGCAGAACGCCAACTACAGGAGATGGCGTGAAGGGCCTGCCGCTGGGGAGGGACCATGGCGCGTATCGACCCCTTGTCACCCGACGACCTGCAGCCGCCGGACATCATACCCTGGCAGGCGGGCAATACAGACATTCCCTTCGCCCATCATTACGACAGCGGCCAGCCAGGCCCCCATGTCCTGATCAATGCCTTGATGCATGGTAACGAATATTCAGGTGCCATTGCCGCCATCCGCCTGCTGGAAGCCGGCATCCGCCCGGCAAACGGGTCCCTTTCCATCACCTTTGCCAACGTGGCGGCGTTCGCGCAGTTCGATCCGCAGTTCCCCATCATGTCGCGCTATGCTGATGAGGATATGAACCGCGTCTGGTCCCCCGCCGCCCTGACCGATGGGGGGCCCAGCCCGGAACGGCAGCGGGCGCGGGAGCTATGGCCGCTGTTCGCGACGGCGGACCTGTTGCTGGACCTGCATTCGATGCAGGCTGACCGCATCCCCCTGATGCTGTGCGGCCCCTCGGCGCGGGGGCGAGATCTGGCCATGCGTCTGGGCATCCCAGGCATCGTGGTGTCCGACCGGGGCCATGCCGGGGGCCGCCGCCTGATCGACCACCCGCGTTTCACGGAGGGGGAGACCGGCCCCGTCGCCCTGCTGGCCGAATGCGGACAGCATTGGGACCCGGACAGTGCCGAGGTGGCGACACAGACGCTGGCGCGGTTCCTGCTGCTCTCCGGC
>CALRNG020000478.1:0-3265 GCA_943369495.1 Rhizobium sp. Q54 | reverse complement strand
ACGGCCAGGATGTTGCGCTGGCGCAGCGGCGTGACATTGGCGGAGGCGGCCATCATCGCGGACAGGTCGTTCATGAGTGGGTCCCCGTTTGCTTGGCTCGCCGCTGTTCGGCTTGCAGTTCCGGCATCATCATCTTGGCCAATATTGTCGGCGTCAGGGCAGTCAGCCCATCGGCAACCTTTGTCGTCGCACTCACATCTGCAAAAGCCAGGCCAGCCTCATGCGCGGCGGCCAGCAGGCTTCCGTAACGCCGGGCCATGTCCATGCGGGTGGCCAGCAGGCGCCGGACCCCGATGGCCCGGAAGGCCTTGGCGATCTCCACCGCTTCCACCGGGTCAAGGCCGGCGGGCATCACCAGCACGGGTTCGATATCGGTGGCGGTGACGAATTCCCGCAGATCCTTCATATCCTGCGCGCTGTAGGGGTTGCGTCCGGCACTGTCGACCAGCACCTGCTCCATCCCCCGGGACACTTCCACGGCGTCCGACAGGGCCGTCGGGTCCTCCACGGTGATCAGGCGCAGTTTCAGCACGCGGGTAAAGGCCTGCAGCTGTTCAATGCCGCCGGCACGGATCGTGTCGGTCGAAATGACCCCGACGGGACGTTTCTGCAGGGCACAGCGCGCGCACAGCTTGGCCACGGTCAACGTTTTCCCACCACCGGGCGGGCCGACCAGCATCATGGGGCGCGGGGCACGGCCATCGGGCAGGGGCTGGAAGCTGAACACGGCATCCAATGCTGCGGCCATGGCCATCATCGGATCGCGCGTATCGAAATCTTCCAGACTGTCGACCAGTCGCTGGTTCAGTTCCGCCGGCACGCCGTGGCGCAGCAGCGCGTCGGCCACAACATCGATGGGTTCCGGCCCCTCCGGTTCCATGAACCGCAACGGATTGTGGCTGGCGACCGGGGCGTGGGTCGCCAGCATGCCCTCATCTTCCTCGATGGCGGCGGTCACGCGGACGCCGACACCTTCCTCCTCGCGGGTGGCCACGATGATGGCGTCGTCGCCCAGCACCTCGCGGACAAGCCGCATGGCTTCCTGCATGGATGGCGCATGGAACGATTTCAGACGCATGCCGACCCCGCCTTCCCGGCCCTCCAGCCTTTGCTGAACCTACGAGTCGCCACTATAGCAGCCTTTTGCGCGAAAACCCTATGGCGGTGGAGGATATGTCTGGTCCGCGCCATCATATCTGCCCCAATGTCTTGATCTTGGCCTTGGGGTGGATCTCGTTCTGCGACATCACGACCGTGGCCGGACGGAAGCGCTCAATGATGGAGCGCACGAAGGGCCGGATCAGCGGGGAGGTCAGCAGGACCGGCGCTTCGCCCTGCATGGCGAACCGTTCGAAGGATTGCCGTACCGCCGTGATGAACTGTTGCAGGCGCGACGGCGCCATGGAGAGCTGTCGCTCGTCCCCGTCGCCCACGATGCTTTCCGCGAAGGCCTGTTCCCATTCCGGCGACAGGGTCACCAGCGGAATGAAGCCCAGATCGTTGGTATTGCTGTCGGAAATCTGCCGGGCCAGACGGGCGCGCACATGTTCGGTGATCTGGGTCATGTTGCGGGTATAGGCTGTTGCCTCCGCCACACCCTCCAGGATCGTCGGCAGGTCGCGCACCGACACACGCTCGCCCAGCAGGTTCTGGAGAACACGCTGCAACCCGCCGATGGTGATCTGGGTCGGGACGACATCGCCCACCAGCTTCTGGTGTTCCTTGCCCATCTCGTCCAGCAGCTTCTGCGTCTCCGCATAGGAGAGCAGGTCGGCCATATTGTCCTTGACGATCTCGGTCAGGTGCGTGGTGAGGACGGTGGGGGGATCGACCACCGTATAGCCCTTGAACAGCGCCTCCTCACGATAGGCACCGTCGATCCACATGGCGGGCAGGCCAAAGGTCGGCTCCGTCGTGGCCTCACCCGGCAAACCGATGCGGTCGCCACGCGGGTCCATGCAGAGCAGCATGTTGGGCCGCACATCGCCCCGGCCCGCCTCGATCTCCTTGATGCGGATCAGGTAGGTGTTGGGCGGCAGCTGCAAGTTATCCTGGATGCGGACGGCGGGCATGATGATGCCGATCTCCCCCGCCAACTGCCGGCGCAGGCCCTTGATCTGATCGGTCAGGCGGTGGCCGACCTCCGAATTGATCAGCGACAACAGACCATAGCCCAGTTCCAGACGGACAAGGTCGATGGCCAGTGCGGTCGAGATGGGTTCGTCCGCGACGGGGGTGGGGGCTGCGGCGGCGGCGGCCTGGGTTTCCTGCTCCGCCTCCAAGGCCTGTCGCATCAATTTCGACTTGGGCATGTAATAAGCGGCGGCGGCCAGACCGATAGCCAGCAGGCCGAACGGGATCTTCGGCATGCCGGGCAGAAGGCCGATGGCCAGGACCACGGCGGCGGTCAGACCCAGGGCCGTGGGATAGAAGGTCAGCTGCCCGAACACTGCCTTGTCGGTGGAGCCGGTGGAACCCGACTTCGACACCATGAGACCGGCGGCCAGCGACACCAGCAATGCTGGGATCTGCGACACCAGACCGTCGCCTACGGTCAGCAGCGTATAGGTCTGGCCCGCCTCCAGGAACTCCATGTCCTTCTGGGCGATGCCGATGATCATGCCGACAATGATGTTGATGAAGGTGATGACCAGACCGGCCACGGCATCGCCGCGCACGAACTTGGACGCACCGTCCATCGACCCGAAGAACTGGCTTTCATCTTCCAGTTCCTTACGCCGTGTCCGGGCCGTGGTCTCATCGATCAGGCCGGCGGACAGGTCGGCGTCGATGGCCATCTGCTTGCCGGGCATGGCATCCAGGGTGAAGCGGGCGGCCACTTCGGCGATACGACCGGAACCCTTGGTGATGACGCTGAAATTCACCAGCATCAGGATACCGAACACCGTCACGCCGATGAGGAAGTTGCCGCCCATGATGAATTCGCCGAACGTCGCGATGACGTGACCGGCGGCATCCACACCCTCATGCCCATGTCCCAGGATCAGGCGCGTGGATGCCAGATTGAGCGCCAGCCGCAACATGGTGCTGACCAGCAGGATGGTCGGGAAGCTGCTGAATTCCAGCGGCTTCTGGATCGACAGCACCGTCATCAAGATCAGGACGGAGAAGGCGAAGGAAATGGTCAGGCCCACATCCAGCAGGAAGGTGGGCAAGGGAATGATCAGGACCACCACGATGGCCAGGATGGCAATCGCGAACCCAACCTCGCCGCGTTTCAGCGACTGGCCGATGAGGCGCAGAG
>CALRNG020000477.1:0-3274 GCA_943369495.1 Rhizobium sp. Q54 | reverse complement strand
AAGGTCCTGCCCTACAAGCCCATGCTCGATGCCGCCATTGAGCAGGCCAGCCACAAGCCCGACCATTGCGTGATCTTCCAACGTCCGCAATCGGTCGCCAGCCTTGTTCCCGGCCGCGACGTTGATTGGGCCGCAGCCGCCAGCAGTGCTGACCCGGCGCCCTGCGTCAGTGTGGAGGCGACCGATCCGCTCTACATCCTCTATACTTCCGGCACGACCGGGCAGCCCAAGGGGGTGGTGCGGGATACGGGTGGCTATGCTGTTGCCCTGAAATGGACCATGGAACATTTCTATGGCGTCAAGCCGGGGGAGGTGTTCTGGGCCGCCAGCGATGTCGGCTGGGTCGTGGGGCACAGCTACATCGTGTATGGCCCGCTGCTCCATGGCTGCACCACCCTGGTTTATGAGGGTAAACCGGTGGGCACGCCCGATGCCGGCGCCTTCTGGCGGGTGATCTCCGAGCACAAGGTGGCGGTGCAGTTCACGGCCCCTACCGCCTTTCGCGCCATCAAGCGGGAGGACCCGAACGGGGAATTGCTGGGACAGTATGATATGTCCTGCCTGCGCGCCCTGTTCCTGGCCGGTGAACGGTCAGACCCCGACACCCTGAACTGGGCCGAAACCCATTTGAAAGTGCCGGTCATCGACCATTGGTGGCAGACGGAGACGGGCTGGCCGGTGGCCGGCAATCCGCTGGGGCTTGGTCTTATGAAAGTGAAATATGGCAGCACCGCTGTCCCGCTACCCGGTTGGGATATCCGTGTGCTGGCACCCGACGGGACAGAGGTGAAGCGCGGTGATATCGGCGCCATCGTCGCCAAACTGCCGCTGCCGCCGGGCACCTTGCCAACGCTGTGGAATGCGCGTGACCGCTTCTTCAAAAGCTATCTGGCCGATTTCCCCGGCTATTACCAGACGTCGGATGCCGGCTTCATTGATGAGGATGGGTACATCTATGTCATGGCCCGCACGGATGACATCATCAATGTCGCCGGCCACCGCCTGTCGACCGGCGCGATGGAGGAGGTGCTGTCCGGCCATCCCGATGTGGCGGAATGCGCGGTGATCGGCGTCGCCGACGATCTGAAAGGCCAGTTGCCGCTGGGCTTTGTGGTGTTGAAACGCGGGGTGGACCGGCCCCATGCCGATATCATCCGGGAAGTCGTGAAGAAGGTGCGGGACGAGATCGGGCCCGTCGCCGCCTTCAAGCAGGCCCTAGTGGTCGACCGTCTGCCCAAGACCCGGTCGGGCAAGATCCTGCGCGGCACCATGCAGAAGATCGCGGACAGCGAAGCCTGGAAAATGCCGGCAACCATCGACGATCCCGCCATTCTGGGGGAGATCGGCGAGGCCTTGAAGCAGGCGGGCTATGCGAAAGCATAGGATAAGAGGTGCGTTAATTCGGCAACAATGATGACGATTTCTTTACGGTTATCGTTGTCATGGCGACAAGCCCCGTTGACCGGACTGCCGCCCGCTCTTAGGTTCCTGTTGCTCGTTCGGCAGAGTTGAACGGGTGGGGCTTCAGGGAAACGGGTAAAAATAGAGGGCCGCCAACGTAGCGGCCCTCATTTTATTTTACGGTGCTGCGTTTCTGAAGGGCCGCCAACCGAATATTACGCCGCCACAGCCGTGGTGGTCGCCGGCAGGGCCGCCGGGGTCAGGTTGCTGATCTGGATGGTGCGGGGCTTCATGGCTTCCGGCACCTCACGCACCAGCTCAATATGCAGCAGGCCGTTTTCCAGTGCGGCATTGTTCACCCGGATATGGTCGGCCAGCTGAAAACGGCGCTCGAACGCGCGACCGGCGATGCCACGATGCAGGAACGTACCGCCCTGCTGTTCCTTGGCCTTGCCCTGCACGATCAGCAGGTTGGGATGGGCCGTGATCTCCAGATCACCCAGGCCGAAGCCGGCGACCGCCATGGTGATGCGGTAATTATCGTCGCCCAGCTTTTCGATATTGTAAGGGGGGTAGGCGTTCTGGCTGTTATCCTCACCATTCAGCGCGCTTTCCAGCAGGCGCGTCACCCGGTCGAAACCGACGGTGGAACGGAACAGCGGCGACAGGTCATAGCTACGCATAGGTATCCTCCAAGAGCGATACGTTTCAGGTATGGGGTTCCCGACATCGGCCAACCCCTTGGTTTTGTGAGTTTTTTTGGCCCCATGGTTGGGCGCCGTCCTCACACTGTATGAGTTAAGCAGCGTCCAGCCCCCCTTCAAGGGGCTTTGTTCAAAAAAATGGCCCCATGCCGCAAAGGGGCAGGCGGCCCCCCGGTACCTACTTTCGCCGCAATTGTCAGCCGCGATGGAAGGCCCCACACTGGTGTAACGACAGGGGCAGGCCGGGTGGCGGCGGGCCGGGGAGGAGCAGCGGGTGAACGGACCGACAGCCTTCTTCAATCGCGCTTATGACGAGACCATGTCGCTCCTGGTCGAGGCGCGGAACTATGTCGCCTACCAGGAAGCGGCGGATCAGCGCGGGCTGCCGCCGACTGTCCGGCTACAGGTATCCTATGAAAGCATGCGGGTGACCAGCCGCCTGACCCAGGTCATGGCCTGGATGCTGGCGCAGAAGGCGGTGCATGCCGGCGAACTGACGCAGGCGCAGGCGGTGGGGGAGGATTACGCCCTGTCCGGAGGGGCCATCTGCGCTGACCCGTCCGGGCCGGACAATCTGCTGCTGCCGCCGGCCCTGCGTTCCCTGCTGGAACGCAGCCATAGCCTTTATATGCGCACAACCCGCCTGGAGGGGATGGTACGGCGCGCCGTGGCGTGAGCAGGGATGGGGCGTTGCCGCCCCACCGGTCAGTCGAACAGGGCGTCGATATCGGCCTGGGAAATGCTGGCGGGCTTGCCTTCCTGCGGGCCGTGCAGCGCCAGACCATCGTCGTGCTTGGAAATGTCGGGCGGCAGGGGCATGGCCTCGAATTCCTTGGTGTTCCAGACCGACATCATGCCGTCGATGCGTTCCTCGATGAAGGCCAGGGCCTGCACCACCTTGGTGATGCGCTGGCCTGTCAAATCCTGGAAATTACAGGCTTCGAAGATACGCAGCGTGACGTCGTTCAGGTCCTTCAGGCGGCTATTCTGATAGCCTTCGGGAAGCTGTGACCGCACCTCGTTGACAATATCCTCTATCTCTTCGGCGGCGGTGATGATGCTGTTTGTTGCGGCCTCGGTGGCGCGCACAACGGCGGACAGCTGTTCGCTGGCCTCCATGAACGTGTCCTGGTTGGACAGCGGGTGGCGCAGGGCCGCCATCTCCACCT
>CALRNG020000476.1:0-3276 GCA_943369495.1 Rhizobium sp. Q54 | reverse complement strand
CGTCCAGTGTAAACATTTTGAACCGAAATTTGAGCTTTATTTACATTTTTTTAGAATCAAACGAAAGGAGATTTATGAAAATATTTGAATATCAGTGACTTATGATTTTATTTACATTCTTATGGTGCGCATAACCGTTCTGAGGCAGGGATCGAACCGGTGGGACATTTCCCACCGGTTTTTCTTTGGGGGACTTATAGCGGCTTGGTGAAGCCCTGCTCCCCGCCCTCGGTCAGGCCGGTCGGCTGCCAGCCTTGGCGGCGGTAAAATTCATCGGCGCGGGTGCCGGGGCCAGTTGACAGAATGGCCCTGTGCCAGCCGGCGGCGCGCAAATCATCCAGCGCATGGGGCAGCAGCGCCTTGCCAATCCCGCGCCCTTCGGCTGCAGGATCGGTGAACAGGGCCCAGATGCTGCCGTCACGCGGATCGGCCGCAGCGAAGCCATGGATGCCGCCCGCATCCTGAAACAGCCAGATGCGGCTGACGGTCAGGAATTCCTCATAGGCGGATGCCGGTACCCGCGACGGGTCGTTCAACCTGTTCTCCTGCACGGCGGCGCGGATACGCATCAGGGCGGGGATGTCGGCACGGGTGGCGGCACGGATCATGGGTCACACGGTTGGAACGGTGCGATCTCGGTATAGGGCGGAGCCAATTCCGGCGCAACGCCCCTTTCCGTTCGTGCTCCGTTCCGTCATGATGCACCGATGCAGACCGTGCCCGCCCTTCCTGACGACCAGGACCTGATCCCGCCGGGTATTGCCGGCTGGTTTCGCTCCCAGGGCTGGACCCCGCGCCCGCATCAGTTGGGCATGGCGGCGGCGGCGCGGGACGGGATGCATGCACTGCTGATCGCGCCGACGGGGGCTGGCAAGACGCTGGCGGGTTTCCTGCCCAGCCTGATCGACCTCTCCGAACGCCCGCGCGAAGGGCTGCACACGCTCTATATCTCGCCGCTGAAGGCGCTGGCCGTCGATATTCAGCGCAATCTGGAGGCCCCCATCGCCTCCCTGCGCCTGCCCATTCGCGCCGAAACCCGCACCGGCGACACGCCGGAGGCCAAGCGGGCGCGGCAGCGAACGAAGCCGCCGCATATCCTGATGACGACGGTGGAGAGCTTGGCGCTGATGGTCTCCTACCCCGATGCGGCGGAGATTTTCCGGCCCCTGCGCAGGATCGTCATTGATGAGCTGCACGCCCTGGCGGGGACGAAGCGCGGGGATCAGCTGGCGCTCTGTCTGGCCCGCCTGTCCAGTTTGGCCCCCTATGCCCTGCGCGCCGGCCTGTCGGCCACGGTGGCGGACCCCGATGCCCTGACCGCCTGGTTGTCGCCCACGGGCCGGCTTTATGATGATGAGGGCGAACTGGCGCCCGTGCGCGTGGTGCGCGGCCGGCCCGGTGCCCCGCCCAAGGTGGAGATCCTGGCCACCAAGGAGCATCTGCCCTGGGCCGGGCATATGGCGCTGCATGCGATGGGGGAGGTGTATCAGCGCATCCGCGACCATGGCGTCACCCTGGTCTTCGTGAATACGCGGGCACAGGCCGAACTGGCCTTTCAGGAACTGTGGCGGCTGAACACCGACAATCTGCCCATCGCCCTGCATCATGGATCGCTGGCCGTGGAACAGCGCCGCAAGGTGGAGGCGGCGATGGCCGCCGGCAAGCTGCGTGCTGTCGTGGCGACGTCCTCGCTGGATCTCGGCATCGACTGGGCGGAGATTGATCTGGTGGTACAGGTCGGCGCGCCCAAGGGCGTTTCGCGCCTGTTGCAGCGCATTGGCCGCGCCAACCACCGGCTGGATGAGGCATCGAAGGCGCTGCTGGTGCCCGGCAACCGGTTTGAGGTGCTGGAATGCGAGGCGGCGGTGGCCGCCATCAAGGCCGGCACCCTGGATGGCGAAGCGCTGCGTCCCGGTGCGTTGGATGTGCTGGCCCAGCATATTACCGGTGTCGCCTGCTCCGGACCGTTCAGCCCGGATGCGCTTTATGCCGAATTGGTGCGGGCCAGCCCTTATGCCGACCTGTCGCGCGATGAATTCGACGATGTCTTCGATTTTGTGGCCACCGGCGGCTATGCCCTGGGTGCCTATGATAAGTTTAAGCGCCTGACCCAGGACCCCGACACGGGCCTTTGGCAGGCGGCCAATGGCATGGTGTCGCGCCAATACCGGCTGAATATCGGCACCATCGTGGAAGAGGTGATGCTGAATGTCCGGCTGAATCGGGGGCAGGTGCTGGGCCGGGTGGAGGAATATTTCGTCAATGGTCTGGTGCCGGGCGACACTTTCATCTTTGCCGGACAATTGCTGAAATTCGTCGGTATCCGCGACAATGATGTGATCGCGGCCAAGGGAGGGCAGGGCACGCCCAAGGTTCCCGCCTATGCCGGCGGGCGCCTGCCGCTATCCACCCATCTGGCCGACCGGGTGCGTGCCTTGCTGTCCGACCCGCGCCAGTGGGATGCCTTTCCCGACGCGGTGCAGGAATGGCTGCGCTTGCAGCAGTACAAATCCGTGATGCCGGATGCGTCGGGCTTGTTGGTGGAAAGTTTTCCCCGCAACGACAAGGAATATCTGGTCGCCTATTGCTTTGAGGGGCGCAACGCGCACCAGACTCTGGGCATGCTGCTGACGCGGCGGATGGAGCGGGCGGGGCTGCACCCGCTGGGGTTCGTGGCGACCGATTATGTGCTGGCCATCTGGTCGCTGAAGCCCGCCACCAACCTGGAGGTTTTGTTCGATCAGGACATGCTGGGCGATGATCTGGAGGCGTGGATGGAAGAAAGCTCCATGCTGAAGCGCCTGTTCCGTTCTGTCGCTGTCATTTCCGGCCTGATTGAGCGCCGCCATCCCGGCATGGAAAAGACGGGCCGTCAGGTGATGTTCAGCGCCGATCTGATCTATGACGTGCTGCACCGGCATGAACCGGGGCACGTCCTGCTGCGCGCCACGCGGGCCGATGCGGCGGCGGGTCTGACCGATGTGCGGCGTGTGGCCGGGATGCTGAGCCGTGTGCAGGGCCGCATCCAGCACCGCCGCCTGGACCGTATCTCCCCGCTGGCGGTGCCCGTCATCCTGGAAATCGGGCGTGAGCATATCAAGGGCAGCGCCATCGATGCCCTGCTGGACGAGGCGGTGAATGAGCTGCTGGACGAGGCGGTGCCTGAACTGACGGCCCCGCCGGCGGCGCGGCAGGGCCGTCTGTTGTAAGCTTTCGTATTCCGCACCCTGCTAACGAGCCGTCTTGGCCGTGCGCTTGGCGCGGTACATGCCGGCG
>CALRNG020000475.1:0-3280 GCA_943369495.1 Rhizobium sp. Q54 | reverse complement strand
ACGCGCGGGCGTCATCTCCGCGCCCCTGGCCGATGCCGCCCGCTTCTTCCCCCTGCGGTTCAAGGAAGCGCCGCCCGACATCCCGGAACCCAGCTTTGTGGAGCAGAAGGCCACCAACGCCATCCGCGCCCGCCTGCTGGGCATGCTGGGCGTGCCCAGCCTTTACGCCCTGGACCGGTTGGACCTTGCCGTCGATACCACCCTGGATCAGCCGACCCAGGCGCGGGTGACGGAAACCTTGAAGAAGCTGGCCGATCCCGCACAGGCCGCGGCCTTAGGCCTGGTCGGCGACCGGCTGCTGAACAATGCCGACCCGGCCCGCATCGTCTATTCCGTCACCCTGTTCGAACGCACGGCAGAGGCCAATCTGGTCCGCGTACAGGTCGATACGCTGCCCCAACCGCTGGACCTGAATGAGGGGGCCAAGCTTGACCTTGGCTCCACCGCCAAGCTGCGCACGCTGGTCACCTATCTGGAGATCATCGCCCGCCTGCATGGCCGCTATATCACGCGCGAAAACTATGAGCTGGAGGCGGCGGCCCTGGAGGCGCCCGACCGGCTGACCCAATGGGTTCTGCGGACCATGGCGGACAATCCCGGCATCGGCATCGCGCCGTTGCTGGACCTGTCGATGGAGCGGGAATATTCAGCCAGCCCCGCCGAACGCTTCTTCACGGGCGGCGGCCTGCACAGTTTCGGGAATTTCGATGACAAGGATGACGACAAGGTCGTCACCGTGTCGGAGGCGTTCCGCCATTCCGTCAACCTCGTCTTCATCCGCATGATGCGGGACATCGTGAACCATTACATCGCCGAGGGGCCGGACAGCCGCGACGATCTGATGGACGACCCGCGCCACCCGGCCCGCCGCACCTATCTGGCGCAATTCGCCGATCAGGAGGGCAGCGCCTATCTCAACAAATTCTGGTCCGACTATAAGGGGCTGGAGCCGGAGGCGGCACTCGACAAGCTGGCCAGGCGCAGCCGCCCCACACCTGACCGGCTATCGGTCATTTTCCGCTCCGCCCTGCCCAACGCCACGGCGGAAGATCTGGGCATCTTCCTGAACCGCCATATGCCCGCTGGCGGCCCACCGGACGCGCAGGTGAAGGCGCTGTTCGACCGCTATGACCCCGACAGCTGGTCGCTGAACGACCGGGGTTATATTGTCGGCGTGCATCCGCTTGAACTGTGGCTGGTGGGTTATCTTCAGGACAGCCGGCAGGCGCTGCGTGGGGAGATGCTGAAGGACAGCAGCGTCCCGCGCCAGGAAAGCTACAAATGGCTGTTCACGTCGCGCTCCAAACAGGCGCAGGACACACGTATCGGCATCGTGCTGGAGGAAGAGGCGTTCAACCGCATTCATGAGGAATGGACGCGCCTTGGCTACCCGTTCGGCAGCCTGATCGCCAGCTATGCCACCTCCATCGGCAGCTCCGCTGACCGGCCCGGCGCGCTCGCCGAGCTGATGGGCGTCATCCTGAATGATGGGGTTCGCCTGCCCACCTTGCGCGTGGGCCGCCTGCATTTCGCCACCGGCACACCGTACGAGACCAGCTTTGTGCCCGCCAAGCTGCTGGACGGGGCGGAGCAGGTGATGGAGCCGGCGGTGGCCCGCGTGGTCCGCCGCCACCTGCGCGACATTGTGGATAATGGCACCGCGCGCCGCGTGAAGGGCGCCTTCACATCCGCTAACGGCACCGAAATGCCCATCGGCGGCAAGACGGGAACGGGCGATCACCGTTTCGAACGCTATGGTCCGGGCGGCGTGGTCCTGGAAAGCCGCGTCGTCAACCGCACCGCCACCTTCGTCTTCTATATCGGTGACCATTTCTTCGGGGTCATCACGGCGCATGTGCATGGACCGGAGGCGGCGGAATACCGGTTCACCTCCGCCCTGCCCTCACAGCTCCTGAAGATATTGGCCCCCGCCCTGAACCCGCTGCTGAACGCCGAGACGCAGACGGCGGAGCGGGGGCGGTAGAAACGGCTTGAACCATTTTTATGGTAATTTCTTATAATTACCGTAAATTTATACACGCAAGCATTTTATCGGAGGATTTACATGTTAGATTTTTTTAAACGTGACGTAGATTTAAATGAACGCAAGCGACTTCACTGTGGGGCCTGCAAGAGGGTTACCATACATAACTTAGAAGCACGTTGCAGCGGTGGCTGGAGTGATCCAGAAAACGGCGAAAGTGGATCTGAGCACTATTCTATATTTCGCTGTGGGGCTTGTGACGCTGTCTGCTACGAAACAGTTTCATGTAATACTTACGAGGAAAAATATAATGACGACGGAGAGCCCTATACACCAGAGCATGCGGTGCAGTATCCCGCACCCGTATCGGCACACTTTAATTTTAACACCGAATACACGCCCAACAAATTAGATATTATACTAGATGAAATGCTGTATGCACTTGCAGGATCCAAAATGATCTTGGCAACAATAGGACTACGCCTCGCTGTAGAGTTTATGGTTAATGATAAAAAATGTTCAGGGAGGTCATTACAAGAAAAGATAAATGATCTAAGAAATCAAAATCTCATTGACAATGACCAAAAGGAGCTACTTCATCTCATTCGCCAGCGTGGCAATGCAGGCGCCCATGAATCTTCAAGCATGAGCGCCAAGGAACTTATCGCAGGCATGAGCATCATTGAATTATTGCTCGAAAAACTTTACAATGGACCAGCACGATACACAGAAATTATTGAAAAGGCTAAGAATTTTTTAAACGTTGATATTGATAAATCCCAATAATTTTATTATATGATATGAATGCGAATTTACATCAATTTCGTCTACCTGGGTTTGTATGCGCGAGTTAAGAATTGGTGTCGCTTGCTTGCCTATATGCGATCCAACAAAGCTGGCTCATCCAGACTCTATACCCCACCCTTTCGACCATCCCCCTTATCCCCATCATTCACAGCCAAAGACCCCTTTCCCCCGCCGCCCATTGTGCTAGCTTACGGCATCCACCCCCCATATCTAGTGCTGGTGCCATGTCCCTGCTGACGCCGAACCCGGTTTACAAGCCTTTCCGCTACCCCTGGGCTTATGAGGCCTGGCTGACGCAGCAGCGAATCCATTGGCTGCCGGAGGAAGTGCCGCTGGCCGATGACGTCAAGGATTGGCACAACAACCTGTCGGCCGGCGAACGGAACCTGCTGACGCAGATTTTCCGATTCTTCACCCAGGCCGATGTCGAGGTGAATAACTGCTATATGCGCAATTACAGCCGCGTGTTTCAGCCGACCGAGGTCTGCA
>CALRNG020000474.1:0-3284 GCA_943369495.1 Rhizobium sp. Q54 | reverse complement strand
TATTCATCTTGTCGCGGCCCTGGGCTTAGGTGGTATCGGATCAATGGTTTCCTTCACGACCGCGAACGTTTATCTTAAATGCTTGATAGAGTTTGAACCCAAGAGTTGCATCTTTATTGCGCAGACATAAGGGGAGTGCGGGGACGATGGGGTGGATGCAGGCCTTGATGATGGGGATGGTGATGGGCCTTGGCGCCTATCTCTTTACCTATCTTATGGGCCGATATGCTGAAAGCTCCCTGCAATCCGGTGTCGACTTGAAGCGGATTGAGGAGGTCTTGCCCCGCCGGTCCCTGCTGGAGGCGAAGTTCGATCTGCGCCGGAGTGACCGGAAGTCTCGGCTGACGCAGCTGCAATCCGAACTGGCCGACCTGCGCCGCCGCCGTTTTCTTCAGGAAAAGGCCCTGGTCGATGCAAGGCGGGAGGCGAATTCCCCGGTGCGTATCGTCGGGCCGGAGGGACAAGCCCTGTTGAAGTTCCGCGCCTGGATGGTGAACCGCCAGGTGCAGCAGGCCCTGACCGACCGAAAGCGCCACCCGACCCTGGACATGGAATGGGCCAACCCGCAGGTGATAGAGATCTGGGCCGACAATCTGGCCGATGCCAAGCGGGAAGCGGGGCGGATTTTCCCCATGCCGTTGGGCTTTTCACTGCTGAACATCACGCTGGAAAGTGCAGCACCTACGACCGACGCCGCCGTGGCGGGCTGAGGGCCTGTCATGACCGGTCCCATTATGCTGGTGGTGATGATCGTGGCGGTGGCCTTCGCTATGGCGCTGGAGCAATCCATGCGCCGTGTTCGCGACATGCGCCGCCGCGTCACCCAGCTTGTCGGCAAGAAACAGCAGCAGGTGGAACGGCTGCGGGTGGCGGGGCGTGAAAGCCTGACGCTGGGCCGGGAGGTGCGCAACCAGCAGCGCAATGTCGATCATCTGATTGAGGAAATCAGCCAGGTGGAAGGGGAGCTGCAGCGTCTGGCCCACCCCGCCAACCGCACCTTCGTGCTGGACGAAAAGCGCGGGGCCACGGATGCCGGCTGGCACGTGACGGTCGAGGCGCCGACCATCAGCATTGGCCGCCATGGCCCGCCATGGGAGGGGCAGCGACGTTTCCGGGTCTGGGCCCCCGACGAACATGCAGCCCGCGCCAAGGTGGAAAAGCGCTACGGGGTGGAGCAGGGCTACAGCACCGTTTCCGTCTTTCCAGCACCACCGCCCGTGGCCAACCGCAACGGCGAGGTTGCTTAGAGCGTTTTTCCGGTTACCGGAAACACGCTCTTGCTTTTCAGTTCCTCAACGGCGCTGCATCCGCAGCTTGGGCGCTACGCGGCACGTGCCGCGCGGCGGCAGTCGCCGCTGGAGCTGTTTCCGGTCTGCCGTAAACAGCTCTAAGCGACGCGTCCCTCAGGCGCTGGCGGCCTTCGCTTCCAGCACGGCCTGACGCAGCAGGGCCAGACGGTCATTGCCAAACACCATTTCCGTCCCGTTCACAACAAAGCTGGGCACGCCGAAACAGCCGGCGGCGACAGCGGCCTGGACATAGGTGTCCTGGATGCGCGCCGTTTCCGGGTCGTCCAGCATGGGCTGGAAAAGGTGTGGCTCAATGCCGGCCGTATCATTGGCGATCTTGATGGACAGGGCGTCATCGGCTGGGCTGACCCCGTCCACGAAAATGGCCTTCATCAGGGCGCGGGCGAAGACCTGTCCCGCATCGAACCGGCGGGCCGCCACGCAGGCCAGGGCCAGACGCGGCGGATTGGGCATCACGACATCCTTATAGTCGCGCAGCGGCACGCCATAGAGCCTGGCAAAGCGGGCAAGATCGGTGCGGCGATAGTCGGGCCGGAACTGCCCCGAATGCGGTACGGCCTGTTCCACATCATACCCGGCCGCCTTGATGATGGCGCGGGCGGAAACAGGATACCAATCGACCCGGCACCCCGTTTCGATCTGCAGCTTCATCATCTGCGTCCCGGCCAGATAGGCATAGGGGCTGGCGGGCGAGAAATAGAAATCGACGGTGACGGGACCGGGCATGGCGGCCTTCATTTCCTGTGCAGACGAAACGCGATTGGCGCCAAGCCTTGCCAGCCTTGGCGCCCCGTTGCAAGGGGGATGCGGACAGCCCTGTTGCTTTGGCCGGAAAAGGGGAATTGCAGGCCTGAAAATCCCGTATTGCCAGGGCCCGTCGGTTTGGGGCATTGTGCGCGCCCGCGCTTGGTGGGGGCCTGTAGCTCAATGGTTAGAGCCGGCCGCTCATAACGGTCTGGTTGGGGGTTCAAGTCCCTCCGGGCCCACCAGAATTGAAAGGCCGCCCGCATTTTTGATGCGGGCGGCCTTTCTGCCTTTGGGGCTGGCGCCGATGCCATCGCATGGTGATGGATATATCTTTGTATACAAATTCGGAGGGGTTTTTCGCGCAGGGCGGGCGGTGAAACCGCTTGCCTGTGCACCGCCGTTTGGCTGTCTCAGCCCCGAAACTTAAGACCTTGCCCGTCGGGTTGATCCCGCCCCAACCGGCCCACACTTCATTTTCCAACGCTTGTTACAAAAAAGTTGGCCGGACAGACGATTTTGCCTTGCCGTCATGCATACGCAGACCGTATAGAATTTATACACAACAAGCGATGGTGCCGGATAGATCAGGGAGGTGGCGGATAAATCAGGGGTCGCCCCCGATGGTTCAATACCGGGTACCGCACAGGGCAGGGCCGGCCGCAACGGCTCTTCAAGGGGAGGTTCGAGATGTCTATGCGTGCGCAATTGTCGTGGCGTCCGTCCCTGCTGGCTATGGGCCTGGCGCTGCTTTCGGGTGTGCTGCCGGCGGGCGCGCAGGAGAAGAAGGCGGATGCGGGTCCCATGCTGGACGAGATCGTGGTGGTCAGTCAGAAGCGCGCTGGGGCCGTGGATGTGCAGGCCGTGTCGGTCGCCATCACCGCCTTTGACGCCAATGCCATCGAGAAGAGCTTCGCCACCGATCTGGTCGATGTGGGCCGCATGGCGCCCAACATCCAGCTGAACCAGTCGGGCACCTTCGGCGGCTTCTCCAACTTCTTCATCCGTGGCATCGGGTCGTCCAACACCATCCGCACTGTCGATCCCGCCGTCGGCACCTTTGTCGATGGCATCTATATCGGTTTCGGCCCCGCCTCCATGCAGGACACGTTCGATATCGCGTCGGTGGAGGTGCTGCGCGGGCCGCAGGGGACCCTGTTCGGCAAGAATGTGACCGGCGGTGCGGTTTCCGTGATGTCCACCCGGCCCGATGGCGACCTGGGCGCCGAT
>CALRNG020000473.1:0-3292 GCA_943369495.1 Rhizobium sp. Q54 | reverse complement strand
ATCAACGCCGCCGCCCATGACGCCGATGAAGTCCTGTCCGGCTTCGGTGCCTTTCTGAAGGATGGTGTCAGCGCCATCGAAGCCGCCACGGTCCTGTCCGCCGCCGCCTTCATCGCTGTTATCCTGAACGCCCTGCTGTGATTGAACCGCTTCCTGTCGGCTCCATCGGAGCGGTCAGGAAATTGCCGGGAAGGTTGCCAGGCACCTCGCGCGGGATGCGCAGAACCGCCACGGTCCCCTTCCCCGGTGTGCTGTTGACCGTGATGCTGCCATTCAGGCGCTGTGTCACTTGATTGAACGCAACATGCAGCCCCAACCCCATGCTGCCCGACGCCCGGCGCGTCGTGAAGAAGGGGTCGAAGACACGGGGCAGGATATCGGCGGGAATGCCGACGCCCTGATCCTCCACCGCGATTTCCACCATGGCTGAATCCAGCCGCCGTCCGCGCACCAGGATGCGCCCCGGACGGTCCGGCGCATAGGCATGGTCGGCGACATTGGTCACCAGATTGGTGATCACCTGGGCCAGGGCGCCCGGATAGGTGTCCATCTGCACAGGCGCGACATCCAGTTCGATGCGATTGCCATTGCCGGCCACACGGGCCCGGATCAGCGACATGATCTCCGACAGATAATCATCCAGGTCGAAGATGCGGCGCTCATCATTGCCATGGTCGACCGCCACCCCCTTGAAGGTGCGGATCATGTCAGCCGCGCGCACCACGTTGCGCTGCGCCAGAACAGCCAGGTCCTGGCCATTATCCAATGTCTCGGTCAGCAGGGACCGGGTCAGGTTGCCGCGCGCCACCATCTCGCGCAGGTGGCGGATACTGTCATTCAGCTGCGACACGGCGGACAGGGTGACGCCCAAGGGCGTGTTCACCTCATGCGCCACGCCGGCCACAAGCTGGCCTAGCGCCGCCATCTTCTCCTGCTGCACCAGCCGTTGCAGCGCCTCACGCGTTTCGGCCACGGCGCGGTCAAGCTGCTCATAAGCCTCTGCATTGGCCATGGCGATGGCGCCATAGGCACAGATGGTGCGGAAGATCAGCAACTCACGCGGCCCATAGGCATTGGGCTGTTCGCTTTGCACCGAGACAACACCCAGCACGCGGCCCCCCATCGCCAAGGGCCGGAACAGCACCGTCCGCATGGGGCGCGTGTCGGGCGCGCTGCCCCAACTCACCAGGATTTCCTCATTATCGCGCACGCAGCGGGCCGACAGGTTATCAGACGCCAGCGCCACCTGCCGGGGCGGCAGGCGCTTTCCATCCTCCGTACGGTAACGCACATCGATGATCTGTTTGGCATCGTCCTTCAGCCCCACAAACAGGGTATTGGCGGGCATCAGATCGTGCAGGTGCCGCGACAGGGTGTCGAAGACACTGTCACTGTCGAGCCGGGCCGTGATCTCCTGTCCGATGGAGCCCAGCCGTGCCAGCGTCTGGTTGGCGCGATCCAGTTCAAGGGCGCGGGCGGCTTCCGCCTCTGCCAGACGGCGGTGATGCTCTGCATCGGAGCGGGCGCGGGCCGTGTCGAAACGCACCTGCAAGGCCTGGATGCGGGCACCGTTCTGCCGGTCGAAATTGCGCTGCCAGCTTTCCCGGGCGCGGCGTTCAAAATGTAGTGCCCGCTGGAATTCGCCCGCCGCCTCATAGTCGCGGGCCAGTTCCTCATAGATCTCGTTGCGGATGGTCATGCCCTTCAGCGCTTCGCCCAGCGACAGCGCCTCCAGCAGCAGCGCGATAGCTTCCGACGGGTCCCTTCCTTGGGCACGGCGCACAGCGGCCAGGACCCGCAACGCCTCGATCTCGTAATAGGGGTTGCCCTGGGCACCCGACAGGGCGCGGGCGCGCAGCACACGCTGTTCTGCCTCGTCCGCGCGGCCCAGTTTCAGCAAGGCATTGGGAATGGCCGAACCCAGCAGCAGTTCGACATCGGGATGGCCAAGGCGTTGCGCGATGGTTTCGGCCTTCTGGTACCATTCCAGACCCGCCGCCGGGTTGCCCATCGCAATGCACAGATTGCCATAGGCCGAATAGGCGATGGAATGACGGCGGGAGCCGGGCAGCCGGTCGAGATAGGGCAAAGCCTGCTGGAACAGCAATTCAGCCCGTTCATGCTGACCCAGGCTGGTCGTCGTCTCCGCCATGGAGGACAGCGTGGCACCCAGCGCTTCCGGCCAGCCCGTGGACTTGGCCAGTTCCACGGCCCGTTCCTTCCATTCCAGGGCCGTGGGCAGGTCGAACAGGTTGGCGTAAGCGGAGCCCGTCACGGTCGCCAGATGGATGGCCAGCGTCACCGCCCCCGCCACCCGCGCCTGTTCGAACCCCTCCTCCCAGGTCCGGATGGCCTGCGGAAAATCACCCTGCTGAAAGGCCACGCTGCCTTCGCAGGTGGCCGCATAGGCGCGAACGGCAGGATGTTGCAGGCAATCCTTTGGAAGGCTGGTCGCATCCCAGCGGGCCTGCGCCTCCCCTGGATTATGATACTGTTCCTGATTGGTGGCCCAGGCCATGGCCATGGCCTGGCGGAACGGGTCGTCGCCCCGGCTGTAATGATGTACCGCGTCGCGCAGCGACCGCAGCGATGCCAGTATCTCTCCGGCCAGCAACAAGGCCTCGGCCCGGATGAAGGCGCAATCGCCCAGGCCGACAGGATCGTCGAGGCCCATGAACAAGGCGTCCGCCTGATCCAGCATTGAGGTGGCGCGGGGTAGATCGGCATGAAGGCGGGCGCATTCCGCCTCGATCAGGAGGACGCGGCCATAGAGCCGCTGTGTTTCATGATCGGCGCCATGCACAGGCGACCCGATCGCCGCCAGTAACTCCAATGCGGCGGTCGTATTGCGCTGACGCAGGAACCAGGCCAACCGGACACGGCCCCCGGCATCCATGGGGACATTGCCATCCATCCCGCCGCTAAGCTTGGCGATGTCTTCAGGCAACCCACAAAAATCGGTCACGCTGTCATACATCACAGGCCGTTGCACAGCAGATCATTCCCGGTTCGAAAAGACCAACACTGGATATCCCGTGGTAGAGGTGAAATGTAAAGGGGGGATGTGACCATCCCCCCTTTCATCTTATTGCCTTTTACTGCTTGTCCGTGTCCGGCTCGTGCAGTTCGGCGGCATCATGCAGTTCTTCTGCGTCGTGAAGTTCCTTCGCGTCGTGGAGTTCGCCCGCATCATGCAGCTCTTCGGCGTCGTGAAGCTCCTTCGCGTCGTGGAGTTCGCCCGCATCGTGCAGCTCTTCCGCGTCGTGAAGCTCCTTCGCGTCGTGGAGTTCGC
>CALRNG020000472.1:0-3293 GCA_943369495.1 Rhizobium sp. Q54 | reverse complement strand
GATTGATGTCTAGCCAATCACGCGGCCGCCATTGGATGGAGCCCATATAGGCTTCGCGGTCGTCATGTTCGGTGATCTGCGCGAAGGTGCGGCTGCCCGGTGCCAGATAGAAGGGTGTGCCCGCCGCCGTGGCGCCGGAGGCATAGCTGGCCGGGGTCACCTCCGGACAATTGGCCGTGGCGGTACTGGTCAGGTTGCCGTTGCAGGCAACCCAGGTGGAACTGGCCGTATAGAGTTCTTCGGGATTATTGCTTTTGCCCTTCTGCACCCCGAACGCGATGCCCAGTTCGCCGGCGTTGCCGAAATCATACTGGTCGACATAGGTGCCGGTCCCGCGCCAGCCCAGGCCGTTCTTGTCCTGCAGCCGCTTGTCGTAGGACTGGTAGATGCCGCGCCCTTCCACCTGGATGCGCTGTTTGCCGAAGGTCAGCGGCTTCATGGTCTGCATGTCGATGATGCCCGACACGCCGCCTTCCACGAAATCGGCCTGCTGCGACTTGTAAATGGCGATGCCGTTGATCAGTTCCGACGGGAACATGGAGAAGTTCACCGAGCGGTCGCCGGAACCATTGCTAGCCTCCCGCCCGTTGAAGGTGGTGGCGCCCAGGAAGGGACCCAGGCCGCGCACAGCGATTTCCGAGGCCCCGCCCTTTTCCCGGTGGGTGGCGGCACCCGTGATGTTCTCAATGGCTTCGCCCACCGACAGGGCCGGTATGTCGCCGATATCGTCCGATGACAGCACATCGGACACCACCGATGCTTCGCGTTTCTGCTCGATGGAGCTTTGGATCGCGGCGCGCACACCGGTGACGACAATCTCCTCCAGGATGGTGGTGCTGTTGGCCGGTGCCGAAGTGCCCTGTCCATAGGCGGCGGCGGTCAGGGCGGCCAGCGCCACGCCACTGAACAGACCAAGGCGCACCATGCCGGCGCGATTATTGATTCGCATTGCCACGCGTTCCTCCCTCTCATCACTGTATTGGTCACAGGTTCTTGTTATCTGGAACCCCTAAATCGACATGACCAATCTGTCAACCATATTTCCATGCCAATTGGTCTGATTGTCTTCAAACCAATAAGCCGATCCAGTTGGCTTGGGCGTCTCTGCGCAGGCCTCCGCCCCGCCAACCCAATGCGCCTGCTTGCCGTTTAAGGCCAATGGTGGGGTTGATGGCCTGTGACGGCGACAGTGGCCCGTTTATTTGGTATGGAAAATAGGTTGACACACAGGTCTAAACTGGTCTGAATGCACACCGATCCGATGTGAGGTGATGATGTCCCGGACTTTCCGATCCCTCTGGCGTCTGTCTGTTGCCTTGCCGCTGCTGCTGCTGCCGGCCTGTTCAACGCTGGTCCCGTCGCCAGTGAAGGCCAGTGCCGCGCAGGGCCGCACCTTGCTGGCCCATGACCCGGCACAGTTCCAGGCGCTGCTGGCGACCGTGAGGCCGGGGGACCGGCTGGTCCTGGCCGATGGGGTTTGGCGGGATTTCCGGATCGATTTCTTCGCCAACGGTGCAGCGGGTGCCCCCATCACGCTGGCCGCCCAGACGCCCGGCAAGGTGATCCTGTCCGGCAAATCCAATTTGCGGCTGGCGGGGTCGCATCTTGTGGTAACCGGTCTGGTCTTCAGGGATGGCTACACCCCGACGGGGGAGGTCATTGCCTTTCGGGGGGAGAAGGGGGCAGTGGCCACGCATGCCCGCGTGACCGAGACGGTGATCGACGCCTATAACCGCCCCGCCCGGCAGGAAAGCGACCATTGGGTGGCGCTGTACGGGTCCGACAACCGCTTCGACCATAACCATATCGCGGGCAAGACCAACCAGGGCGCGACCCTGGTGGTGGTCCGGGAGCCGCAATATGCGTTGGATAACCGGCACCGCATCGACCATAATTATTTCGGACCCAGGCCCAGCCTGGGCTCCAATGGCGGGGAGACGATCCGGGTGGGCACCAGCCCGCATTCCCGCACCGACAGCCACACGGTTGTGGAGTATAATTACTTTGAGCGCTGCGACGGGGAGGTGGAGATCATCTCCAACAAGTCCGGCGCCAATATCTATCGCGGCAATGTCTTCCTGGAATCGGCAGGCGCCCTGACCCTGCGTCACGGCCATGGCAATCTGGTGGAAGACAATGTCTTCCTGGGCAAGGACAAGCCGCATACCGGCGGCATCCGGGTCATCAACCGGGATCAGACCGTCCGCAATAACTACATGGAGGGGTTGGCCGGCAAAAGCTTCGCCAGCGCCATCGCCGTCCTGAACGGCGTGCCGGACGGGCCGATCAACCGCTATGACCCGGTGGTGAATGCGCAGATCAGCCATAACAGCGTGATCAACGCTGCCTCCATTGAACTGGCCGCCGGTGCCGACAAGGAACGATCCGCCCCGCCGACCGACAGCCGCTTTACCGGCAACCTGATCGTTGGTGCGGGTGATGCGGAGATTTTTCGGGTCATGGACAGCATTGCCGGCATCCGTTTTGACGGCAATGTCCAGACGCTGGTGAAGAAGCCGGCGCAGGACATTCCCGGCATCGCGCGGCGGCCCGTGGAACTGGCGCGCGCGCCCAACGGTCTGCTCTACCCCACCGATCCGGCCCTGGCCGGTGTGGGGGTGCGGCGGGACCTGACGCCCATCACCAAGGCCGATGTCGGTGTTGCCTGGTATCCCAAGGATCAGCAACCGGTCGGCTTCGGCACAGGCCGCACCCTGGACGTGCCGCCCGGTGACGGCACCCTGTCGGCTGCCTTTGCCAAGGCCGGGGCAGGGGATGTGCTGTCGTTATCCCGTGGGCTGTATCGGGTGGAGGAGGTGCTGGGCGTGACCAGGCCGCTCTGGCTGCGCGGTCCCGGCGATATCCGCTTCACCCGCCCCGCCTTGTTCCGGGTGGAGGAGGGGGGAAGTCTGCGCCTGACCGGTGTCACCATCCACGGCGGTGACGCGCCGGATGCGACCGGCAACGCCGCCATCCGTACCGCCGATGGTATGGGTCGGAATTATGAGCTGCGGATCGAAGACGTCACCTTCACCGGCCTGGACGTCAACAACGCCTTTCACGCCATCGCGGCGGGCAAGGGCACCCTGGCCGGTCTGATCCGGGTGGAGGGGTCAAAGTTTGAAAAGATCAGCGGAACCGCCCTGAAGCTGGATGCCGAAACGGATGATCTGGGTCTTTACAATGCCGAACGGGTGGAGATCACGGGATCGGACTTCACCGATGTTAAGGGCGGTGTCCTGTCGCTCTATCGCGGTGGCAAGGATGAAAGCACCTTCGGCCCCCGCCTGGAT
>CALRNG020000471.1:0-3320 GCA_943369495.1 Rhizobium sp. Q54 | reverse complement strand
GGCACGGTGCTCAGCGCGAATGAGAATTTCCTGGCCGCCATGGGTTACCGGGCGGAGGAGATTGAGGGCCGCCACCATTCGCTGTTCATGCCTGAAGGGGAGCGTGACAGTGCCGATTACCGCGCCTTCTGGCAGAAGCTGGCGGCAGGCGAATATCAGGCGGGTGAGTTCCGGCGACAGGCCAAGGATGGGCGCGATGTCTGGATCCAGGCCTCCTACAACCCGATCCTGGGACTGGATGGCAAGCCCTACAAGGTCGTGAAATATGCCAGTGACGTGACGCGGCAGGTCCAGGCCCGACAGCGCAGCGAGCATGTGCGTGGCATGATGGAAAGCGTCGCCGCTGGCGCGGAGGAGATGAACGCCTCCATTCGCGAAATTGCCGACAGCATGCGCAAGTCACGGGACGAGACGGAAGCGGCAAATCGCCGTGTGGATGCCGCCAGCACGGTCACCGCTCGGCTGACCAGCCTGTCGGACAATATGGTGGATATCGTAAACCTGATCTCCGGCATTACGGGCCAGATCAATCTGCTGGCGCTCAACGCCTCCATCGAGGCGGCGCGCGCGGGCGAGGCGGGCAAGGGCTTCGCCGTGGTGGCGCAGGAGGTGAAAAGCCTGGCCAATCAAGCCCGCGCCGCCACCGACCGCATCACCGATGATATTGACGGCCTGCGTGAAACGGCCGCAGAGGTCGTAACCACGCTGGGCAGCATCCAGCGCGCCATCGGGCAGGTGAACGATTATGTCGGCTCCATCGCCGTCGCCGTGGAACAGCAGAGCGCGGTGGCCGGCGAAATGTCCGCCAACATGAACCGCGCCGCGCAGGAGGCGGCGCGGATCGGGGTTTGAGCCAAGCTCCCGTTACAGGGCTTCCAGCGGCATCACTTGCACCTTATCCCCCGCCTTGGCCGCTGGGGCATGGGGTGCCCGCAGGATCAGGCAGTCGGCCCAGGCCAGACGGCTTAACATGCCGCTATCCTGTTTGGGGAAGGGTTCGGCGACGAGGCGCCCTTCTCCGTCGGTCGACAGTTTGGCGCGGATGAAATCGGCCCGGCTGTCATTGGCCCCCATATCGCGGGCCAGCACCGCATCGCGCAGATCATCATCCGCCGGCAGCCCCTGCATGGCCAGCAGCAGCGGGCGCAGGAACAGCCAGGCGCAGACCAGGGCCGAGACAGGATTGCCCGGCAGGCCGATCATGGGCACACCATGCATCTGCCCGAACATCAACGGCTTGCCGGGCCGCATGGCGATTTTCCAGAAATCCAGCTCCAGACCGGCTGCGCCCAGGACGGAGCGGACAAGGTCATGCTCCCCCACCGACGCCCCGCCGATGGTGACCAGAAGGTCGGTCCCCGACGCGGCGGCCACCAGGGTGGACAGGCTGTCGGCGCTGTCGCCGGCAATGCCCAGATCGACGGGTTCGCCGCCCAGCTGCCGCACCAGGGCGCAGAGCGCCAGGGAATTGGAGCTTACGATCTGACCCGGCGCCAGCATATCGCCGGGCATCACCACCTCATCGCCTGTGGCCAGGATCGACACGCGCGGACGCCGCCGCACGCGCAGCCAGGGCACGTTCATGGAAGCGGTGAGCGCCAGATCACGCACCGTCAAACGGCGGCCCGCAGGCACGCCCACTTCGCCGATGGCGAAATCCTGTCCCGCCGGACGGACCCAGCGACCGGGACCGCCGCCATCGCGCAAGGTGACGGTGGCGCCGTGATCATCGGCATCCTCCTGCACCACCACGGTATCGGCCCCAACGGGCAAGGCGCCGCCGGTAAAGATGCGCACGGCCTGCCCCGGCCCGACATGGCCCGCAAAGGGGCGGCCCGCCGGCGCTTCACCAATGCGGGTCAGGGTGACGGGGAAGGCGGATAAATCGCCCGTGCGCACGGCCCAGCCATCCATAGCACTGACCGCGGTCGGCGGATGGGTGACGCGCGCCACCACATCGGCGGCCAGAACGCGGCCCAACCCCTGGGTGATAGGCACCTGTTCGGCGGGCAGCAGCTTCGCCGCCGCCAGGATGCGGGCGCGGGCCTCGGAAAGCGGGATCAAATCACAGGCTCCGTCTGTCAAACACCTTCGATATATTGGCATATATATCACGCCCCGCAACGGGGCACGCGTTATGGAAAGCCGATATTTCGCCGATAGGGGAGCGGCTCAGGCCGCCGGCCCGACATAGGTGCCGCTTTTCCCGCCTTCCTTATAGGCAAGGTGGACGCCGCCGATGACCATGCCCTTATCGACGGCCTTGCACATGTCATAGATGGTCAGGGCCGCCACCGACACGGCGGTCAGGGCCTCCATCTCCACGCCCGTGCGGCCTTTCAGCTTCACGGTCGCCTCGATCTCCACCTTGGACCCGGCCTCATCAATGGTGAAATCGACGGAAACCTTGGACAGCATCAGCGGATGGCAGAGCGGGATAAGGTCGGGCGTCTTCTTGGCGGCCATGATGCCGGCCAGCCGCGCCACGCCCAGCACATCGCCCTTTTCCATGCCGCCATCGCGGATCAGGGCCAGGGTTTCCGGCTTCATGGCGATATGGCCGCGCGCGGTGGCGATGCGCACCGTCTCATCCTTGGCCGAGACATCGACCATGGCGGCGTTGCCGGCCTCGTCAAAATGGGTGAGCGGGCTGTTCATGCCGCCTCGATCATCGGGGTGGAGAGCAGGGCCTTGGTCGCCGCCGTCACATCCGGCTTGGCCATCAGGCTTTCACCGATCAGGAAGCGACGGGCACCGGCCTGGGCCAGTCGGGTCAGGTCAGCGGGGCTGTGGATGCCGCTTTCGGCCACCAGATGCCGGCCCGCCGGCGCCATGGCCGAAAGTCGCTCTGTGGTGGCCAGATCGATGGAAAGCGTCTTCAGATTGCGGTTGTTCACGCCCAGCAAACCACCCGGCAGCTTCAAGGCGCGTTCCATCTCCGCCTCGTCATGCACCTCCACCAGGACGTCCATGCCCAGCTCGACCGTGGCGTCATACAGCTCGCGGGCCAGGACATCATCCAGGCAGGCCATGATCAGCAGAATGCAGTCAGCACCCAGCGCCCGGCTTTCCACGATCTGATAGGGATCGATCATGAAATCCTTGCGGAGCGCCGGCAGGTCCACCGCCGCCCGCACCGCCATCAGGAACGCGTCATCGCCCTGGAAATAGGGCACATCGGTCAGCACTGACAGGCAGGTGGCGCCGGCATCACGGTACGCCCTGGCCAGGGTCGGCGGATCGAAATCCGCACGGATCAGGCCCTTGGACGGGCTGGCCTTCTTGATCTCCGCGATCAGGGCCCAACGACCCGCCGCGAC
>CALRNG020000470.1:0-3339 GCA_943369495.1 Rhizobium sp. Q54 | reverse complement strand
GGCGTGGTGTTCTATAAGGACATTTACGACTTCATCACCAACACGCTGCAGACGGTGAAATTCACCAACAATGGCGTGACCCGCGATGTCTTCGCAACGCGGCCCTATAATGCCGGCAAGGGCAGCATCAAGGGCTTCGAACTGGCCTATTCGCAGTTCTACGACTTCCTGCCCGACCCGTTCAGCGGGTTGGGTCTGCAGGCCAACATCACGCATATCGAGTCCAAGGGCACGCGCAACGCCGCCGTCAACCCGTTCGATGCCAACCAGCAGGCCAATGTCCAGGGTTCGACCAAACTGCCGTTGGAGGGCATGTCGAAATGGTCCTACAACATCCAGGGCCTTTATGAGAAGGGACCCATCTCCCTGCGTCTGGCCTGGAACTGGCGTGAGCGGTACCTGCTCACCACCACAGCCGCCAATATCAACATCCCGGCCTGGGCGGATGATTACGGGCAGCTGGACGCGTCCGCATTCTTCACCATCAACGACCATATCAAGGCCGGCATTGAGGCGGCGAACCTGTCCAATTCCCGCACCAAGGTCCTGGTCGGGTTCCCGGGCAAGCTGACCATGCATAATTGGGTGGATGCCGACCGGCGCTACACCTTCGTGTTGCGCGCCAATTACTGATCTCAACGGTCCCCACGCCCCTCCCAGGGCTGGAAACTTCCGGACCGGTGGCAACACCGGTCCGGGCTTCTTTTTCTTCTGATCAAAGACTGTGTTACCGTTACTGCAGACGCCGCAAAGGCGCAGATGGTAGGGGGAGGAGGGATGATGCAGGCAAAGGCTCTCGACATCACCATTGTCGGCGGTGGCACCGCCGGATGGATGACGGCTGCCCTTCTGGCCAAAGCGACCAAGGGCCGTCTCGGCCGCATCACCCTGATTGAATCTGCCGAGATCGGCACTGTCGGTGTGGGCGAGGCCACCATCCCGCCCATCCAGTTCTTCAACCAACTTCTGGGCATTGAGGAGCGTGACTTTGTGGCGCGCACCCAGGCCAGTTTCAAGCTGGGCATAGAATTTCGCAACTGGACCCGGACCGGGCACAGCTATATCCACCCGTTCGGCAGCTATGGCGCCAATATCGATGCCGTGTCCTTTCACCATTACTGGCTGCGTGCCCGCGCCCTGGGGGACAGCACCGATATCGGCGATTACTGTCCCGCCATTGTGGCGGCTGGCCAAGGCCGGTTCGCGCCGGAGATCCCGCAGGGGCCGGCGGGAGCCCCGCTTCTGTCCTACGCCTATCATTTCGATGCCGCGCTTTACGCCGCCTATCTGCGCGATTTCGCAACGCGGTTGGGTGTGACGCGGATCGAGGGGCGGATCACGGGCATCCGGCAGCGGGCGGAAGATGGCTATATCACCGCGCTCGACCTTGCCGATGGCGGGAGCGTCGGGGGTGACCTGTTCATTGATTGCTCCGGCTTCCGCTCCCTGCTGCTGGGCCAGACCCTGGGCGTGGGGTTCAGGGATTGGAGCCGCTGGCTGCCCTGCGACCGGGCGTTGGCCGTCCCATGCGCGGGCGGGCCGGACATCACGCCCTATACCCGTTCCACGGCCCATACCGCCGGCTGGCAATGGCGCATCCCGTTGCAGCACCGGATCGGCAATGGCCATGTCTACTCGTCGGCCTTCATGGCGGATGAGGAGGCGGAGGCGCTGCTGCTGGGCCATCTGGATGGAAAACCGCTGGCCGATGCCCGGCCCCTGCGCTTCACGGCGGGGCGGCGGGACAAGGCCTGGGTGCGCAATGTCGTGGGCGTCGGGCTTGCCGGCGGGTTCCTGGAGCCGCTGGAAAGCACGTCGATCCACCTGATCCAGACGGGTCTGTTCCGCCTGCTGGCCCTGCTGCCCACCGATATCCGCGATCACGCGACGCGCGACGAGTTCAACCGGTTGAGCGAGATCGAGTATGAGCAGATCCGCGACTTCCTGATCCTGCATTACAACGCGACCGAACGGGACGACAGCGACTTCTGGAACTATTGCCGGACTATGCCGATCCCCGACAGTCTGCGGCACAAGATCGACCTGTTCCGTGCCCGGGGCCGCGTGGCCCGGTTTGACGGGCAGCTGTTCGCGGAGGCCAGCTGGCTTGCCGTGTTCCTGGGGCAGGGGGTGGACCCGGTCGGCTATGACCCGATGGCCGACATCATGCCGGAAGCGGAGTTGCAGCAGCGCCTGTCCCGCCATCGCGATTATGTGCAGCGGGCGGTCGCCACCATGCCGGCCCACCGTGATTTCATCGACCGCCATTGCAAGGCCCCGGCCACCGCCGCCTGAGCCTTGTCCGCACCCGACCCCGATTGGAGCCGTGATGCCTGTTTCCCACCTGTTCCGCCTGATTGCAGCCAGCCTGTTGTCGCTTGGACTGTCCGCCGGCCCCGTGCTGGCCGCCGATGCCCCGGTGCCGCGCATGGTCAGCGAAGAGGGGCGCCATGCCCTGCTGGTTGATGGCAAGCCGTTCCTGATTTTGGGGGCGCAGGTCAATAATTCCAGCAATTATCCTGCCGCCTTGCCCTATGTCTGGCCGGCGGTGAAAGAGGTGGGGGCCAATACTGTGCAGGTTCCCATCGCCTGGGAACAGATCGAGCCGGTGGAAGGCCAGTTCGATTTCAGCTTCGTCGACCATCTTCTGGAACAGGCCCGCGCCAACAAGGTGCGGCTGATCTCGCTGTGGTTCGCGACCTGGAAGAATAATGGCCCCAATTATGCCCCATCCTGGGTCAAGCTCAACAATGACCGGTTCCCGCGCGTGGTGGAGGCGAAGGGCATCATCCGCAATTCCCTGTCGCCGCATGGCAAGGAAACGCTGGAGGCCGACAAACGCGCCTTTGCCGCCCTGATGCGCCATCTGAAAAAGGTGGACGCCCAGCGCACCATCATCATGGTACAGGTGGAAAACGAGGTCGGCACCTATGGCGCCATCCGTGACCATGGCAAGGCGGCGGAAACGCTGTTCAACGGCCCGGTTCCCGCTGAACTGGTCAAGGCCTTGGGCAAGAAGCCGGGGACTTGGGCGGCGGTGTTCGGCAAGGATGCCGACGAATTCTTCCACGCCTGGCATATTGGCCGCTTTTGTGACGCGGTGGCGGCGGCGGGTAAGCGTGAATACGACCTGCCCATGTATGTGAACGCCGCCCTGCGCGACCCGTTCAAGGACCAGGACCCCTATACCTATTCCGCCGGTGGTCCCACTTGGAACGTGCTGGATATCTGGAAGGCCGCCGCCCCCCATATCGATTTCCTGGCGCCCGACATCTACATGGCTGAGTACGCCCCCTATACCAAGACGCTGGAACAATATGGCCGCCCCGACAACGCCCT
>CALRNG020000469.1:0-3348 GCA_943369495.1 Rhizobium sp. Q54 | reverse complement strand
GCCACCTATGAAGAATGGGCCCGCACCGTCGATCTTCCCACGGTGAAGGGCCTGACCTCCATCCAGGATTTCACCGTTCACCGCTCGGTGGCCCTGCTGGGCAGTGATGCAGCTCCGCCCTACCAGTATATTGAAATCATTGACGTTGCCGATATGGATCAGTTCGGCAAGGATATCGCCACCAAGACCATGCAGAGCATCGCGGCCCAGTTCCAGGGCATGGCCGATGTGACCTTCATCCTGACCGACAATCTGGGCTGATGGGGGCGGACATGGCGGATGCACAGCGTTTTGCGGGCAAGGTTGCCGTCGTCACCGGATCGGGCCGCCGCAAGGGCTTAGGCGAGGCCATCGCCCGGCGGCTGGCCGCCGACGGGGCCTCGGTCGTGCTGTCCGATATCGGCAAATCCGCCGATGCCGCCACGCCCGAAGGCATGATCGGCGGCCTGTCGGAGATGCAAGCCCTGGCTGCGGACATCGCCGACAGTACGGGTTCACGGGTCGAAACCTTCACCTGTGATGTCCGTGACCTGACCCAGATGCAGGCAATGGCGGCCTTTGCCGTGGACCGGTTTGGCAGCCTGGATTTCTGGGTCAATAATGCGGGCATCGGCTACATCATGAAGCCGTTGCTGGACCTGGAAGCCAGCGAATGGCAGGCCGTGATTGATGTCAACCTGACAGGCTGCTTCAATGGCATCAAGGCGGCGGCGGCGGTGATGGTCCATGCTGCCAAGGGCGGGCGCATCATCAATATTGCCAGCCAGGCCGCCAAATCTGGCTTCCCCTTCGCCGCCGGTTATTGCGCGTCCAAGCATGGTCTGGTGGGTTTGGTTCGCTCTACGGCTATCGAACTGGGGCGTCATCAGATCACCGTCAACAATGTCTGCCCCAACCATGTCACCACGGGCCTGGGCGCCTGGCAGAATGAATATTTCAGCCAGAAGCTGGGCCTGACGCTGGAGGCCTATCTTGAGGGGATGAAGAACCGCATCCCGTTGGGCCGCCCCGGCCTGCCCGAGGATACGGCCGGCGCCGTTGCCTTCCTCTGCTCCGATGATGCCCGCTACATCACTGCGGAAAGCATGAATGTCTCCGGCGGTGAGGAACCGCATTGACGGTTCTGCCCGTCACAGTCCCTTGTTTTGCCCATCGAGGATGAAATGCCCGCACCCGTCGATTTCACCTGGCCCAACGGGGCCAAGCTGGCCCTGTCCATCGTCGTCAATGTCGAGGAAGGGGCCGAACAGAATATCCGCGACGGCGACAAGGGGCCGGAACCGGTGGATGAACTGTCCGTGCATCTGTCCAAGCCCATCCGCATGCATGGCAATGAAAGCAATTACCAGTACGGTATCAAGGCGGGTGCCCCGCGCGTCATGCGCCTGTTGAAGGAATATGGGGTGGAGGCCACCTTCACCGCCGCCGCCGTGGCGCTGGAACGCGCCCCGGACCTGGCGGCGGAGATTGTGGACCAGGGCCATGAGGTCTGTTGCCATGGCCACCGCTGGACCCACCAGTTCTGGATGAAGGAAGAGCGGGAGCGGCAGTTCATCCGCGAGGGCTGGCAGTCCATTGAAAAGACCACCGGCAAGCGCCCCGTCGGCTGGCTGTCCCGCTACCTGCACACCGACATCACCCGCCGCCTGCTGGCGGAGGAGGGGTACTTTTATCATATGGATGATTATTCGGACGATTTTCCCTTCTGGGATCATGTCCCGCTATCCGATGGCAGCACCAAGCCGATGGTCATCCTGCCCTATGCGATTGACAGCAACGACATGAAATTCTGGCTGTCCCCGTCGCTGACCCCACGCGACTGGCTGCAATATGCCACCGACAGTTTCGACTGGCTGTACCGCGAGGCACAGACGGAAGGTGCCAGGATGATGAGCCTTGGCCTACATCTGCGCATCATCGGGCGACCGGGCCGTATCGGGGCCTTCCAGCGTTTCCTTGATCATGTGAAGCGGCACCCGGATGTCTGGGTCACCAGCCGCGCCAACATTGCCAGTGCGTTTGCGGCGGCGGTCCCCGACCGCTGAGCCGGCGGGAAGAGACTGTGTCGCCAGTGCCTTCATGGGGCCGTTAACTCCACCGACCTACCCCCGCCGGCGCAGCAGATAAAGCGGGATGGTCAGTGCCACCAGACCGGCGGCGATCCCCAGCATCCAGGCCTCTGACAACGCGATGATCAGCAGACCGAAGGCCAGCCCGCCCAGGGCGGCCAGCCGGGCGCGCAGCCGTGCGGCGGGGGAGGGGATCTCCCCCGACAGGCGCAGCAGCGCCAGACAGGCATAGGCATAGACCAGCACGTTCAAGATCACGGCCATGTTCACGACCATGCTGAACTGTTCGCCCAGCGTCGCCGACAGGGTGGCGACACAGACGATGGTCATCAGCACCGCCGTCAGGATCAGGTTGCGTGACGGTGCGCCATTGGCGTTGATCTTGGACAGGATACGGGGAAACAGGCCCAGCTCCGCCGCCGCCTCCGCCGTTTCCGCCCCCACCAGCATCCAGCCGGCCAAGGTTCCCGCCGCCTTGGCCATGGCACAAACAGCCAGGATGCTGGCCGCCGCCGGTCCCCACAGACGGGCCGCGACATCGGCGAAGGGGGCGGTGGATTTCGCCAGTTCTTCGGCCGGCATTACGCCCGACAGGGAGGTGCAGGCGATGATATAGGTGATGCCGGCCAGCGTGATGCCGCCTGCGGTCGCCAGCGGCACGTCGCGGGCCGGACGCTTCACAACCGCTGCCACCACCGCCGCACTTTCCAGGCCCAGGAAGGCCCAGATGATCAGGCCCAGCGATGCCAGGATGGCTGACCCGTCCGACCCGCCCGTGACATTCCAGGAGGTGGTGAAGGTCCCCATATCGAACCAGACCCAGCCCAACGCGCCCACCATCAGCACCGGCGCCAGCCCCAGGACCAGCGCCACCCCCTCCAGCTTCGCGATCAGCCGCGCGCCTGACAGGTTGACGATGGTGAGCAGCCAGATCAGCGCGATGGTGCAGCCTGCCAGGATGGCCGGCACCTTCATGGAAGGCAGGAAGGTGCCCAGATAACCGGTCACGGCAAGCGCGATGGCGACATTGCCGAACCAGGTGGAAATCCAATAGATGAACGCCGACTGGAACCCCAGAAAGCGGCCCAGCCCGTCATGGACATAACCGGTGAGGCCCAGTTCGCCCGGCCGCAGCATGGCCAGCGCTGAACAGACCCAGCCCAGCAGCAGGCACCCCGCCAGCACCGCCACCCAGCCGACCACGGTGATGGAACCGATGGCCCCCAGGCTAGCCGGCAGCAGGAATACGCCGGAGCCGATCATGTTGCCGGCCACGATG
>CALRNG020000468.1:0-3351 GCA_943369495.1 Rhizobium sp. Q54 | reverse complement strand
AGATCGCAGGCAACGGGCTGGAGGGTCTGGAGGCCTGGCGCACGGGCCGGTTCGGCGTGGTCGTCACCGATTGCCATATGCCGGAAATGGACGGGTACGACATGACCCGTGCCATCCGGGTGGATGAAGGTGCCGCCGCCGATGGCCGGCACGTCCCCGTCATCGCCCTGTCCGCCGACGCGGTCAGCGATGCCGCGCAGAAATGTCGCGATGCCGGCATGGATGACTACCTGACCAAACCCATTGAGCTGGCCAAGCTGGAGGCCGCCATCCTGCGCTGGGCACCCGTAACGGCGGAGATGCGGCAGCGCGTGTCGGCCAAGCATGCCCCACCCATCGCTCCCAGCCCCGCAGTCCCGGCGGCGGCTCCCAGAGAGGAGACGGACCCCGCCATTTTCGACACCAGCCGGCTGAAGGAGATGTTTGGGCATCTGGATGCCGAGGCCATCGCCCTTTTGGACGAGTTCCTGGTGCAGGCGGAGGCGCGGGCGTCCGCCGTGGAGGAGGCGCTGAACAATGGCGACCTGAAGGCCGCCAAGGATGGTTCCCATTCCTTGAAAGGTTCCGCCAACGGCGTGGGCGCCGTGGCATTGGGTGACCTGTTCGCGCGGATGGAGACGGCCCTGAAACAGGGGGACGAGGATATGGCGCAGGACCTGCGCTGGAACATCGCGCCGGCCTTTGAGGACCTGCGCCATCAGATCAGAATCGTGAAAGGGTAGCGGCATCATGGCCGATGTAGATTTCGCCAAGCTGAAGGTCCTGATCGTCGATGACGACCAGTTCTATCGCGGTATCCTGAAACGCCTGCTGTTTCAGGCCGGCGTACGGATGATCGCCGAAGCCGAGAATGGCGAGGCGGCCATTTCGTCCATCACGCGCCTGAAACCTGACGCGGTCCTGTGCGATATCGAGATGGACCCGGTGAACGGCATTGAGGTTCTGCAACGCATCCGGTCCGTCGATATCAAGCATATCGCCACCACCCCCATCGTCATGGTGACCAGCCACGCCACCAGCGATCTGGTGAAACAGGCGGTGCAGTATCAGGCGTCGGGTTATCTGGTGAAGCCCGTCTCCCTGACCGATATCCAAAAACGCCTGACGGTGGCCATTCAAACGCGTCCGGAGGTTTAACGGCGGCGACTGCCGCCGCGCGGCCCATGCCGCGTGAGCCCAAGCCGCCGGATGGCGGCGCCCGGCGACTGAGGGAGCATTATTACCCTTGGCAGGGACGGGGAGAACCCCCACATTGCGGGCAAGCTCATGTTTCGACGGGAGAATTGCCCTTATGTCCCTGACCAGGAAGGTTCTGGCCGCCTTTGCCGTCACCCTGCTGACCGGCACCGCCGCCCTTGCCGCCCCCAAAGAGTTCACCACCTTTCCGGCACCCAAGACCCGGCATGATGTGAAGGTGACGGTGGTGGCCGAAGGGCTGGATACGCCCTGGTCCATCGCCTTCATGCCCGATGGCCGCATCCTGGTCACCGAACGCACCGGCAATCTGCGCGTCGTGAAGGATGGCAAGCTGCTGCCCGACCCCGTCGCCGGCCTGCCGAAGATCGAGGAGTTCAAACAGGGCGGTCTGATGGACATCGCCCTGGACCCCGATTACGCCCAGAACCGCTATGTCTATCTGTCCTTCATGGAGAAGGCGGAAAAGGGGCCGGACGCCAAGCCGCGTGATCAGAACAAGGGCAACCGCACCGTTATCGCCCGCTTCACCGATGATGGCACCGCCTTCAAGGATATGAAGGTCCTGTACAAGGGCGCGCTGGTCGATAGCGGCTTCCATTTCGGCAGCCGCTTCGCCTTTGACAATCAGGGCCATATTTATTTCAGCATCGGGGAGCGCGGGTCACAGGACCGGGCGCAGGACCTGATGGATGCCGCCGGCAAGGTGTTCCGCCTGAACCGCGACGGCACCGTGCCTGCTGATAACCCGTTCGTGGGCCGCAGCGACGCGCTGCCGGAGATTTTCACCTATGGCAACCGCAACCCGCAGGGGCTGGCCACCCAGCCGGGCACGGGCCTGATCTGGGAAAGCGAGCATGGGCCGCAGGGCGGGGATGAGATCAACATCATCCGCCCCGGCACCAATTACGGCTGGCCCGTCATCACTTATGGCAAGACCTATGGTCTGGGCCTGAAGATCGGTGAGGGCACAGAAAAAGCCGGCATGGTGCAGCCAGAGCTGTATTTCGTGCCCTCGCTCGCCGTGAACGGCATGACCTTCTACGATGGCGGCTCCCTGCCCTTCTGGCGCGGCGACCTGATCGTCGGGCTGCTGGCCGGCGGTATCGCGCGGCTAGATGTGGAGGGCGAGAAGGTGGTCGCCACCGAACGCCTGCTGGAAAACGAACTGCCGCGCACCCGCGATGTGGCGCAGGGGCCTGATGGCCGCCTCTACGCCCTGATTGAGGCGCAGGGGACGGATGGCAAGCTGGTCCGGATCGACCGGAAGTAAACGGGATTGACCATTCCTGCGGGGCTGGATAATTTCAGCCCCGCAGTGGCGCTGCTTTCCGGCTGATCGGACCTAAATCTACGCCCCTTTGCGTACAGGTGAACGCAAGATGGGGGAGATGCGCGCCATGAGTAACCACGACAATACCGTTGCAGCCAATCAGGCCGGCTATGACCGCTGGTCAGATTTCTATGACCGCTATCCGAACCCGACGGTGGCGGCCGATGATCTGGCCTTTCCGCCGCTTTGGGCGCATCTGACGGGATTGAATATCCTGGAGATCGGATGCGGCACGGGCCGGCATACGCGGCGGCTGGCGCAGGCCGGCAACCTTGTGACGGGGGTGGACCTGTCGCCCGGCATGCTGTCGCAGGCGCGGGCAAAGCTGCACGGATTTCCCGTCACCCTGATCCAGGGTGACGTGATGGCCGGAATGCCCATTCCCGGCGGGCCGTTCGATGCGGCGCTGACGGCCCTGGTCATCGAACATATCGGCGATCTGCCGGGATTCTTTACCCGGATCAAAGCCCTGCTGAAACCCGGTGCGGGGTTTTACATTTCTGAAATCCACACGGACCGCACGGCAGACGGCACCTTCGCGCATTTCAAAACCGATGACGGGGATGAGGTGGCGCTGGCCGGATATCCGCACAGTGCCGCCGATGTGGAGCGGGCGGCGGCAGAGGCTGGGCTTTGCGTGGAACAGAGTGTTGATATTCTGGGCGACACGGCGCTGGCGGCGCTGAACCCCAAATGGGTGCGTCACCAGGGCCGGCCCATGCTGAAGATATGGGTCCTGCGGGCGTGATCAGACCTGCAGCGCCTCCACCAACGGCAATTGCCGCAGCCGCTTGCCCGTGGCCGCCGACAGGGCGTTAGCAACC
>CALRNG020000467.1:0-3372 GCA_943369495.1 Rhizobium sp. Q54 | reverse complement strand
GATGTTGATCACGCCGCCGCTCATCAGACGACTGCCGACGCGCGGACGCATCCGGCCGACCGCCTGACCGTGATCATGGCAGCCCTGGCCGCGGCCGCCATCGGTGCCCTCATGTACAATGTCTTGCCCTTGTACTTAGGCGCCATGGCGGATGGTCATAGCCTGGGGGAGGCCCAGACCGGCCTGGTGGGAACGGCCTTCTTCTTCGGGTTCAATCTGGCCGGCCTCAGCGCCGTTCTATGGATACGCCGGTTGCAATGGCGCGCCGTGTCGCTGGCAGTCATTCCGGTCATCCTCGGTTGCCTGGCCGCCAGCATCTGGATCGGTGATTTCGGAGCGTTGGCGACATTCATTGTGATGTGCGGGGTGGCGTCTGGGATCATCTATACCATCGGGTCGGTCATCATTGGCGACACCGCCCGTCCGGAGCGATGGTACGGCGCGAAGGTTGCCCTGGAATCCCTGGCCGGCACCTTTCTGCTGTTCCTGCTGCCGGCAACATTGGGCAAATGGTACGGCCTGTCGGGAACGGTTGCCGGCATGGGCATAATGATCGTGCTGTTGCTGCCGCTGCTCATCTTCCTGCCGCCTACCTGGAACAAGCGTCAGCGTGCCCCAGCCCCGTCGCACTCACCAGACACGGGCCCCGTGGCCGCCTCTGCCAAGGTTGATGTCGTGGCGATCAGCTGCGCCATCCTGGCACTTTTGTCGCTGTGCGCCGGTGCGTCGGCCATCTGGGCCTTTGCGGAACGGATTGGCCGGCTGTCGGGTTTCGATCCTGAAAGCGTCGGCGGGCTGCTGGGCATCACGCTGCTGTCCGGTATTCTCGGCTCCCTGGGTGTGGCGCTGCTGGGCACCCGCATCCGGCCTGTACGCTTCTATGTCGGCTCCAGTCTGCTCATCGTTATCGCATTGTTCTGCCTGTCGATTCCGGGATCCTTCCTGCTCTACGGATTTGGCAACTGCCTCTACATGATTGGCTGGTCGGCAGCTACACCCCTGGCCAGTGCGATCATCGCCCGGCTTGATCATGATGGCCGCTACGCCTCGCTGCTGGTGCCGGCCATTGGCTTTGGCTCGATGATCGGACCGGGTGTGGCGGGCTTACTGCTGGAAACCTACTCAACCACCGCCGTGCTGATCTATGCGTCGGGCACGATCATCCTGGCAGCCCTTTTCATGCTGGTTGCGGCGCGCCGCGGCTCTGAAAACCTGCGCACTTAGCCTCTGGTTTGCCGCGCGATTGATGCTTCAGCCAACTCACGACCTGGAGACACAATGACCGCCCATCCCACCGACATACTGGCTGCGGCCATCACCGCCGACTATCGCGCCAGGACGCCGGGTTCCGCCAGGCTGTTCGAGCGGGCGCGGCTGGTGCTGCCGGGCGGCGTGTCCGGCAATCTGCGTTACTTCGCCCCCTACCCGCTCTACATGCGGGATGGACATGGCGTCACGATGACCGATGTCGACGGTAACGATTATATCGACTGCTTTCTGTGCAACGGCCCTTTGCTGCTGGGGCACAAGCCGCCGGCGGTGATGGCGGCCATCGCGGAACATACGGCGACCGGCCCGCTGGTTCTCAACCCCGCGCTGCTGATCGACTGCGCCGAACGGGTCTGCGACGCGGTTCCGTCGGCGCAGAGGGTGCGGTTCGTCAATAGCGGCACCGAAGCCCTGATGAGCGCGGTGCGATATGCACGCGGTCATACCGGCCGCCAGGATGTGGTGAAGTTCTTCGGCCATTACCATGGTCAGGATGATCAGTTTCTGGTCGGCGCCACCCCCAACCGCGAACCGCTGGGCAAGGGCGTGCCGACATCGGCCTTCAGCCACACGCTGACCATTCCGTTCAATGATATCAATGCCCTGCACACTCTGCTGCGGCAGGATCATGACGTTGCCGCTGTGGTCCTGGATGCCGCCATGCATTCGGGCGGCCTGTGGGGGACGAACCGTGACTATCTGCTGGCCGTGCGGGAAATCACGCGCAAGGCCGGTGTCGTTCTGATCTTTGACGAGGTCATCACCGGCTTCCGCATGGCACCGGGCGGCGCGCAACAGTATTACGACATCGACCCCGACCTGACGACGCTGGCCAAGGCCATGGGTGCGGGTGAAAAAATCGCGGCCATTGCCGGCAAGGCCGACATCATGGCGGTTGTCGATCCGGTGGAGGGCGACCGAACCCGCCGCGTCTTTCAATCCGGCACGGGAAATGACGGCACCGCCGGCCTGGCGGCAGCGACAGCGGCCATCGCCACCTATCAGGCCCTGGGACAGGCCGGACGCTATGCCGAACTAGAAGCACAGGCCCAACGTCTGGCCCGGGGCCTGCGAGAGGCGTTCGCCTCAGTTGGTATCCCCTGTCATGTCAATCAGTCGGCCTCGATGCTGCAGATTTTCCTCAGCCGGGAGCCGGCGGAGTTCACGCGCTACAGCGTGCTCGACCAACGTCTGGTGGATCTTTTCTATCTGGCGCTGATCACCAGGGGCGTCCTGCTCAGCCTGCCGACCTCCAACCACATCTACCTGTCCTTCGCCCATGGCACCGCAGAAATCGACCGCGTCATTGCCGCCGCGCATGAGGTGCTTGGCCATTACCGGTTTGGCGATGCCTTCGACCTCACCTGAAAGGAAAACCCAACCCATGCCCGAGACCACAAACGAAAAGCTCTACAGTCTTTTCACGGCGCAGAAGGCGGCTTTCGCGGCCGACTGCTACCCCACGCTCGACGCGCGTCTGGACCGTCTGCGGCGGCTGGAACGCGCCATGGTGAGCCAGCGGGTCGGCTTTCAACAGGCCCTGACGGCGGATTTCAGCAGCCACCATCCGATCTCGACCGACCTGTTTGAAACAGGCGGGGTCTTATCCCGCAACCGTCACATCCAGGCCTGCCTGGCCGACTGGATGAAGGATAGCGAGCGACCCCTGCTGCCCATCGTCCATGGGTCCTCCACCGCTAAGGTGATCCGTCAGCCCAAAGGCGTCTGTGGCAACATCGCGCCGTGGAATTTCCCGGTGGAATCAGCGCTGGTCATGGTGAATGACATGCTGGCCGCCGGCAACCGGGTGATCGTCAAGGCATCAGAACTGGCGCCGGCAACCGGCGACCTTCTGGAACGCACCATTGCCGATCAATTCGACCCAACGGAGCTGGTGGTCGTCAATGGCGATATTCCGCTGGCGGAGTATTTCGCGGGTCTGCCCTGGGATCACTTGACCTATACGGGCGGCGGCCGCGCCGCAAAGGCAATCATGGCCGCCGCCGCTCCGAACCTGACCCCGCTGACCCTCGAACTGGGGGGCAAGAACCCGACCTTGTTTCTGGAGGATGGCGTCGATGCAACGCTGGTTGAACGCTATCT
>CALRNG020000466.1:0-3386 GCA_943369495.1 Rhizobium sp. Q54 | reverse complement strand
ACGACGCCGATGGCCACACGCCGCCCCTTCAACTGCGCAATGTCGGTCAGGCCGGTTTCGGCCCGGACCAGGACATGCAGCGATTCGTTATAAATTTCGCCCAGGATGGTCAGCTCCGCCGGCTTGGCACCGGGGGCAGAAAAGCAGCGGGCGGCATAGATACGGTCGGCAGGCGCCAGGCCTGTTTCAACCGCACCCGAGGCCACCGCCTCCACAATGTCGCGGCGGTCGGGCAGGCTCTGCGCCAGGGCCACCAGCCCCTGCACACCACAGGCGCGGTCATCATCCTTGCAAACCGGCATACCCGGCGGACGCGACAGGATGGATGCCAGCGCCGCCCCCACGTCAAACCCGCGCTCCCCCGACGGATCAGCCGCGATGCGCAGATAGCGCGCAGACGCATCCACGCCCGCCGGCGCCCGGCCCAGGGCCGCCAGGGCGGCTAGCGGGATCGCCAACAGGGGGATTAACCAATATCTGGGGGACATGGCACAGGCGCCCTACCAAGTTTGGGCTTATTCACGCCTTTCCAGCCTGCCTGTCAAATGCGCCCTGGTGATGGCAGTCCGATTCGTTCCACCTGTTGCCGTCCGGATTCATCCCTTTTGGACAGGCGGGACGGCCAGCGCATAGGCCACGATAGCATTGGCATGCCCATGTCCCATGCCATGGTCCGCCTTCAGCATGGCCACCAGTTCCATATGCTTGGCCGGCAGACGCTGTTTCACCAGCTCCAGCCACTCCCCAATGGGGCGGCCATATTTCTTCTCGATCGACGGAAAATAGGATGCAGGTCCCTTCACCGGTTCCTCGGCCATTCTGTCGCTCCCTGGGTGATGGATGGCTGATGCAACCCATGCATCGGGTGGCGGTGGCTGTAAACACTTCTGAAGGGTGGCGGAAGGGATGGGACCCGCGATTCCAGGCCCAAACTAGCCTTTTGGGATATGCACGGCCTTTACGGTCCCCCTTGGCTGCGGCACTCTGTTCATGAGGAAGCATCGCTATTGAGACGATGCCCGACGGGGGAAATGCGCATGGCATCACGGCTTGGCTCGATGCTGCTGGTCCTGGGTCTTCTGGGCGGTGCCGTCACCGTCCGGGCCGAACAGCAGATATTGCCCGCCGCCGCCAACCTGACCGCCGAACAGCTTTTCTCCGTCGCCTTCCGCCCCATCATCGACAATGCCCTGAAACAGCCCAACATGCCGGCCCTGCTGGGCGATGGCCTGCGCCGGGTGGCGGCACCAGACCGAACGCTGGGTATCGTTTCGGTGCCGGGGCATCTGCTGCTGACGCGGGACGGGGTGGAACTGGCGCGCGTGGCGCTGCCGGGCGACATGATCCCCGAACGCTGGGCCAATGTAACGGCGGAGATGCTGCGCGCCATCGCCACCGCCTCTCCCGCCATCGCCGCCAAGGAACGTGAGCAGGTCTGGCGCGACATGTTCGACGGGATGATGGCCGATCTCGACCCCTATTCCCGCTATGCCGAGCCCAACCGGGCGCAGGGCGAGCGCACCCAGCGCGAGGGCTATGACGGAATCGGTGTCGGGATCCGCACCATCGATGGTTTTTACGAGATTTCAGACATGGTGCCCGACGGGCCGGCGGCGGCTGCCGGGGTGAAGGTCGGCGACCGGATCGTGGAGGTGGCGGGAACCCGCACCCTCGGCCTGCCCTATGAACGTCTGTCGGCCCTGATCCAGGGGCCAGAGGGCAGCTGGGTGGAAATGAAGCTGGGTTCCAGCGACCAGCGCGCGCGCAGCGTCACCATCCGCCGCCGCCATCTGGTGCCCAATACGGTGCAGGCCGCCATGAATGATGGCGTCGTCACAGTGCGGGTCGAACGGTTCAACAACGCCACACAGGATAATGTGCGCCAGGCCATCCAGCGCTATCTGGACCGGGGTCCGGTGCGCGGCGTCGTCATGGATTTGCGCGGCAATCCCGGCGGCGTGATGGTGCAGGCCGTGGGCGTGGTGAACCTGTTTGTGCCGCAGGGCCGAATCATCACGACGCGCGGCCGCAACCCCAGCTCCATCCAGTGGTTTGAGGCGCAGAAGCCCACCACCCTGTTCCCCGACCTGCCGCTGGTGGTGCTGATCGACGGGCAGACGGCGTCCTCGGCGGAGATTGTGGCGGCGGCGTTGCAGGATGCCGGGCGCGCCCTGATCGTCGGCTCCTCCTCCTATGGCAAGGGCAGCGTGCAGCATGTGACGCAACTGCCCAATGGTGGCGAACTGTTCATCACCTGGAGCCGGATTTACGCGCCCAGCGGCTATAGCTTTGATGGCCAGGGCGTCCTGCCCAGCCTCTGCACCTCGCAGGCCGGCGTGAATGTCCAGTCGCTGCTGGCCAGCGCCGCCCAGGGCGACCGCGGGGAGCAGTCGGCCCTGACGCGCCAGCGCCTGATCGCGCCGGACGATGCCGAGGCGCTGGCCCAGCTGCGGTCCGCCTGTCCTGCCAAACCCGCCGACAGCGTGGCATCCGCCGCCGTCACCGTCTCGCTGGCCCGCGCGCTGGTGGAGGATGTGGCGCTTTACCGCCAAGCCCTCGCATCCCGGCACATCAACGTTGCGGAGAGGTAGGGTCTTTGTCCTTGACAGACGGGGGCGGATGCGTAGATTCCGCCGCTGTGCCGCCGGGGGTCTTCTTCCGGCGGAACTTGTTCATATGGATCGGCCGCGCGTCCTTGCGGTGGCCGCAAGTCAGACGCAGGTAGGGTATCATGGCTAAGCAGAACACCGTGCTGATCAAGCTGGTTAGCACCGCTGACACGGGTTACTTCTATGTGAAGAAGAAGAACCCCCGGAAGACGACCGAGAAGCTGGAATTCAACAAGTATGATCCGGTTGCTCGCAAGCACGTCGCCTTCAAGGAATCCAAGATGAAGTGATCTCCCGTCCGGGATGATCCTCTTTTGGATCGGGGCCACGGCCCTGACGAAGCACAAACCCCCGCTGGCTCGCCCGGCGGGGGTTTTGCTTTTGGGGTTGGGTTTGCGCTGTACGGCAAATGGATGTACATCTATGTGGTCCGGTTCAAGTAGACGGAGATGACCATGGAACACCAGACAAACAATCGACCGGCACAGCGGGCGGAGCGGCTGGGGTTTCGCATCGACGGGGAAACCAAGGAACTGATTGAGCGGGCAGCGCGGCTTGAGCGGCGCAAGCTCACTGATTTCTGCCTTTCGGCCCTGACCGATGCCGCGCGCCGCGCCATCGCGGCGCATGACACCCTGGTGCTGTCAGACGCGGACCGCGATGTCTTCTTTGATGCGCTCGTCAACCCACCACCGGCTCACGACCGACTTCGCCGGGCGTTCGCCGCCCATCGCGAAGCGGTGAAGCCCTGATGGCCGGGGCGGCCAAGTTTACAAT
>CALRNG020000465.1:0-3406 GCA_943369495.1 Rhizobium sp. Q54 | reverse complement strand
TGGAGCGCCTGGATAAGTCCATCGGCCTGCTGGATCGCGCCCTGACGCGTCGGCTGGAACGGCTGGATGCTGGGGCGGGGACGGCGGGATGGCTGGCGGAAAAGCTGCGGCTGGAAGCTGAACTGGCGGCGGCGCGTCATGGTGAGCGTCAGGCCCAGGAACAGGCCCGCGTCATGAAGGTTCGCCTCGACGGGGCGATTTCACGCCTGCAGGGCGTGCTTGAGGAAGGTTGATCATGCGTCGCGTCGATTTCACCCTGAATGGCCGCAACCACTCGCTGAATTGCGAGGACGGGCAGGAAAAGCGCCTGCTGGAATTGGCGGCCTATGTCGATGCCCGCATGCAGGAGCTGACGGGTGGTGCGGCGGGGCATGAGGTGCAGAACCTCATCGCCACCTGCATCGTGCTGGCGGATGAGTTGATGGAGGCAAGGGCCGAGGCCAAGGCCCTGCGTGCCGGCCACGCCCCGGCCCCCATCGTGCATCAGCCGCCCCCCGCTGTCGCCCCGGCGGATGAGGCAAAAGTGGTCGCCGCCGTCGATACGCTGGCAAAACGTATCGAAGACATTGCAGCGCGGCTTGAACGCGCCTAAGTTAAGGGCAGGAAGTTGGCTGCCTGGTGCGTCAGGTCGCTTTATCCCCGGGGCCGATAATCATTCCTCGAGGGGGCTGTCCCTACCGGCATCGTGGTGTCGGCATATGGCTCCCACCTGTTTGCACAGGTCACGAGGGATAGCATTCACCAACGGCCAAGGCGGCCATCTTCCGCATTATGTTTGTTCCCTCAAGCGCCGGGCGCCGCCATCCGGCGGCTCGGGCTTACGCGGCATGTGCCGCGCGGCGGCAGTCACCGCCGTACCATCGGTCGGAATTCGACCAATGGTATTGTCTTCCACCAGAGCGCCGGTTTTACGATGCCAGACCTGGACGTCGATCCAATCGCCCAGGCCAAGCAGGCCGCCCGCGTCCAGGCCCGTGAGGCCCGCGCCCGCTGCCATGCCGAACGGGGTCCCGCTGCGGCGGCTTCCATCGCCTCCCATCTCCGGTCAATGCTGCCGGACCTGCGCCCCGGTCCCCTGACCATCGCGGGCTATCATCCCAAGGGGGATGAGGCGGATGTGCAGCCGGCCCTGTCGGCCCTGGCCGCCGCCGGCCATGCCACAGCACTTCCCGTCGTGACGGGCCGCGCCTGGCCCCTGGTTTTCCGGCTGTGGCGGCCCGGCCATCCGCTGGTGCCGGGCGCTTTCCGTATCATGGAACCGATGGGCGACGCGCCGCTGGTCCAACCCGATATCGTGCTGGTGCCGCTGCTGGCCTTCGATCAGGCCGGATACCGCCTGGGCTATGGCGGCGGCTTCTATGACCGCACGCTGGAAGTGTTGCGGGCCGAGGCGCCGACCCTGGCTGTGGGCATCGGCTATGCGGGGCAGGGGGTGGATAAGCTGCCCATCGACGCCTACGATCAGAAGCTTGACTGGATCGTGACGGAACAGGGTTCCTGGCGTCCCGCCTAACCTCTTCGGGGCTTTTGATATGCGGTTGCTTTTCCTGGGCGATATTGTGGGGCGCAGCGGGCGGGAGGGCGTGTTGCGCCACCTGCCGGACCTGAAGGCCAGGCTGAAGCCCGACTTTATCGTCGTGAATGGCGAAAACGCCGCCGGCGGCTTCGGCATTACGGAGAAGATCGCGCAGGAACTGTTCGATGCCGGCGTCGATTGCGTGACCTTGGGCAACCATGCCTGGGATCAGAAGGAATTGCTGGGTCAGATCGGTCGCCTGCCGCAACTGGTGCGCCCCATCAACTACCCGGAAGGCACGCCGGGCCGTGGCTTCACCATCCTGCCGGCCAAGAATGGCCGGCACAAGGTGATGGTGATCAATGCCATGGGGCGGGTGTTCATGGACCCGCTGGATGACCCGTTCCCGCCGGTGGAGAAGGTCTTGAATATCCATCGCCTGGGGGGCGCGCGCATGGGGCCGGCGGGCGTGGATGCCATCATCATGGACATGCATGCCGAGGCCAGCAGCGAAAAGATGATCATGGGCCATGTCCTGGATGGCCGCGTCAGTCTGGTGGTCGGCACCCATTGCCATGTCCCCACCGCCGATCTTCAGATCCTGAATGGTGGCACCGCCTATCAGACGGACGCCGGCATGTGCGGTGACTATGACACAGTCATCGGCATGAAGAAGGACGCGGCCATCCACAAGATGCTGCGCAAGACGCCCGGCGAACGCTATTCACCGGGCGAAAACGACGCGACGGTCAGTGTCTGCGGCGTGTTCGTGGAGACCGATGATCGCACCGGCATGGCCAAACGGGCGGAACCGGTGCGCATCGGCGGTCGGCTGGGCCAGAGCCTGCCGACGGTCAGTTGATATCGTCCTGGAGCGTCTGCATTTCCGGGGCATCCTGCAAGGTAAGGACAAGGCGGTTTCGCATATCGACCGCCTCCCGCAGATAGCCGAAATGCTTGTCCAGCAAGGTGGTAAATGTGCCGTTCCGTTGCAGGATGATCAGCCCCCGTTCAAGGGCGGGGGCCAGAAAGGCCGCCACCGGCGATACATAGAATTGCTGGTCGCGCGCATATTGAAGAATCAGCCGCTTCTCGATGGCCATGGTTGGGTGCCCGTGTGCCTCGGCCACGATCTCCGTGATGCCGCGCGGGATATAATCCACATTGCGGTTGCGCGCCTCCATCATGCCATAGAGCAGACGCCAATCCGCCGTCGGCGCCGTGGCTGGCAGCCCGTTGACGGCCCAGATGGCGCGATCCACCCAATCGCGCCCCATGCCGGCAAACATGCCCAGCGTGCGTAGATCCTCCAGCGACCGCACCGTATCGAACCGCTGCTGATCTTCCGGTCGGATCAGCAGCACGCGCTGGCCGATCAAACCGCCGGTCAGGGGGATGGGCACGGGCACGAACTGCTGGTCCCGCGTCTCGCTGCGCACCATCCACAGGACCGTGATGTCGCCACGGACCAGCATGCGGGACAGGCGCAGTTTGGTCGGCCCCTCAACGACCTCAATCTCAACCGGCGTTCCCGCCGCCTCAAAGGCGGCGGCCAGCAATTCATGATAGAAAACATGATTGCCGCTGGGCGTGACAGGCAGGCGCAGGACCACCGGATCGGCTCGTCCGGCGCAGGTCCAGAACAGGATGGCCAAAAGGCCCAGCAGCAGACGGCTCAATGTCACGATGTGAACAGCCTCGCCATGCCCCGCAGGGCACCAAGGCCGGAATCATACGCCCTCTGGTGGTGGACACGGAAGGCCCATTCGCCATGCCCACCGGCAATCCCTCCGGTGCGGGCATGGACTCACGGTGGGGCCAGGAAGGGAAAGTCGGTATCCGACACCGGCTTCTCATCCCCATCGACCCCATCATCAATGCCTGTTTCCA
>CALRNG020000464.1:0-3408 GCA_943369495.1 Rhizobium sp. Q54 | reverse complement strand
GATATCGCTGACCACGATGCGCGGATGGTTGGCGATGGCACGGGCGCGGGCCACACGATCAGCCAGTTTGCCCATGCCGTCCAAGGGCTTGAGCGGGTTCTGCGGGCTGACCAGCCACCAGACCTGATCCAGGTTCAAGGCCCGCATCGCCATCAGTGACATATGCCGGTGGCCTTCATGCGCCGGGTTGAACGACCCGCCCAGCAGACCGACGCGCAGGCCCCGCCACAACGCACCTGTCCCCGGTTTCGGCGGGGTGGGCACGCGGTGGCCATGCGTCATGGGCAGGGCAGGGCGGGCGTGATCAGGGCCGGGTATGCCCATCACCGCGCACCACATATTTGTAGCTGGTCAGCTGTTCAGCCCCCACGGGACCCCGCGCATGCAGCTTACCCGTCGAAATGCCGATCTCCGCCCCGAATCCGAACTCACCCCCATCGGCGAACTGGGTGGAGGCATTGTGCAGGACGATGCCACTATCGACGCGGGTCAGGAACCGTTCGGCGGTGGCCGCATTCTCCGTCACGATACTGTCAGTATGGTGGCTGCCATGGCGGCCGATATGGTCGATGGCGGCATCCACGCCGTCCACCAGCTTCACCGACAGGATGGCGTCCAGATATTCGGTGTCCCAGTCCTCATCATTGGCCGGCTTCACCCGCGCATCCAGGGCCTGTACCCCGTCATCACCGCGCACCTCGCACCCCGCCTGGATCAGGTCGTCCAGGATGGGGGGCAGCAGGCTGGCTGCAACATCCTTGTGGACCAGCAGGGTTTCTGCCGCCCCGCAGATGCCGGTGCGGCGCATCTTGGCGTTCAGGGTGACGCGGCGCGCCTTATCGGCATCGGCATCCCGGTCCACATAGACATGGCAGATGCCGTCCAGATGATAGATGACGGGTACCCGGCTTTCCGCCGCCACGCGGCCCGTCAGCGACTTGCCGCCGCGCGGGATCACCACGTCGATCCAGCGCGTCATGGTCAGCAATTCGCCCACGGCGGCGCGGTCGGTGGTGGGCGGCGCCTGGATGGCGTCGCGCGGCAGACCCGCCGCGTCCAGGCCCGCATGCAAGGCGGCCAGGATAGCACGACCGGAATGGAAGCTTTCCGACCCGCCGCGCAGAATGGCGGCATTGCCGGATTTCAGGCACAGGCCGCCGGCATCGGCGGTCACATTGGGCCGGCTCTCAAAGATGATGGCGATCACGCCCAGCGGTACGCGCACCTTTTCAAACCGCAAACCATTGGGCCGTTCCCAGCGTTCCAGCACAGCACCCAGCGGATCGGCCCGGTCGGCGATGTCCTCCAGCCCCTTGGCCATCGCCTCCACCCGTGCCGGGTTCAGCATCAGCCGGTCCAGCATGGCACCCGACAGGCCCTTTTCGGTGGCCGCATCCATGTCCATGGCATTAGCGGCCAGGATATCGGCGGTACCGGCGCGCAAGGTGGAGGCCGCCACGCGCAACGCCTTGTCCCGCGCCTCGGCTGGCGCCGTCGCGACAATCGCAGACGCGGCCCGGGCGCGGCGGCCCAGGGCATCCATGATGCTGGCGATATCCTGGCGGTCGATGCTGTCCATGGCGGTGAAATTCCCGTTGCGGTGTGCTGTACGCAGCCTACATCGTCGCAAGCTCTGTTTCACCCCTGCCGCGCCGATGCCGGCCATGCTATCCTGTCGCCCATGTCGATCTCATCCATCGCCAGCACCCCGCCCGACCTGACCCGCGCCAGCCTTGAAGGCTTTCAGGACGCGCAGGCAGCATTGCAGGTGGCCGCCGATGCCGTTGCCAATGGCAGTGCCGACCCGGCCGTGATCTTGGATGTGAAGCAGGCGGAGGTCACGGCGGGCATCAGCGCCGCCGTGATGAAGGCCGATCAGCAGAATTTTCAGCGGCTGCTGGATATTCTGGCGTGATACGGGGCCGGTTTCCCGGCCCCGGTTACTGTTACTTCAAACTACCGCAGAAGCGCTGAATGCGCGTGCAGGCTTCTTCCAGCACGTCGGTGCTGGTGGCGTAGGAGATGCGGAAGAAGGGCGACAGGCCGAAGGCGGCCCCATGCACCACCGCCACGCCTTCGGCTTCCAGCAGTTCGGATGCGAAATCCTCGTCCGTTTCGATGACATTGCCGGTGGGCGCCGTCTTGCCGATGGTGCCGGCGCAGGACGGGTAGACGTAGAAGGCGCCTTCCGGGTTGGGGCAGGTCAGGCCGGCGGCCTGGTTCAGCATGGAGACGACCAGATCGCGGCGCGTCTGGAACACGGATGCCCGTTCCTTGATGAAGTCCTGCGGACCGTTCAGCGCTTCCACGGCGGCGGCCTGGGAAATGCTGGTCGGGTTGCTGGTTGACTGGCTCTGGATGATGCCCATGGCCTTGATCAGGGCCTTCGGCCCCGCCGCGTAGCCGATGCGCCAGCCCGTCATGGAATAGGACTTGGACACACCATTGACGGTCAGGGTCCGGTCATAGAGTTCCGGCACGACCTGGGCGATGGTGGTGAACGTGAAATCGTCATAGACGAGATGTTCGTACATATCGTCGGTCATGATGTAGACATGGGCGTGCTTCAGCAGCACCGCACCCAGGGCCTTCAACTCCTCCGCCGTATAGGCGGCACCCGTCGGGTTGGACGGGCTGTTCAGGATCAGCCACTTGGTCTTGGGCGTGATGGCGGCTTCCAGGTCGGCCGGCAGCAGCTTAAAGCCGTTTTCTGCGGGGCAGGCCACGGAGACGGGCGTGCCTTCGGCCAGCAGCACCATGTCGGGATAGGAGACCCAGTAGGGGGCGGGGATAATCACCTCGTCGCCCGCATTCAGGGTGGCCATCAGGGCATTGTACAGCACCTGCTTGCCGCCCACGCCCACCGTCACCTGGTCCGGGGTATAGGTCAGGCCATTCTCCCGCGCGAACTTGGCACAGATGGCCTTTTTCAGGTCCGGCGTGCCGTCCACGTCGGTGTAGCGGGTCTGGCCGGTCTCAATGGCGCGGATGCCAGCGGCACGGATGTTTTCCGGCGTATCGAAATCGGGTTCACCAGCGCCCAGACCGATCACATCGCGGCCAGCAGCTTTCAGCGCGCGGGCCTTGCTGGTCACCGCGATGGTGGGTGACGGCTTGATGCGGGACAGGCGGTCGGCAAGCAACGACATTTATTTTCCCCTGGTTGGGACGGATTATGACCGGGCAGGGACCTTAAAGCGCCCGATCATTATCGCCAAGCACAGGATTGTTATAGGACGCGCGCGTTTTGGGCAGGGGTGGGGACGGGCTGTTTTGATACAATCGTAACCCGCCCGGTCGTGACATCGGGTTCGTTCTGGGTTATTTCCTGCCCCATGCTCACGGAACTTGCGAAATGGTTTGGGGTCGCGGTGGCCGACCTTATCAGCTTCACAGCGATCGCCCTGG
>CALRNG020000463.1:0-3428 GCA_943369495.1 Rhizobium sp. Q54 | reverse complement strand
CGATGGTCATTCGCAGCGCTTTGGCATAAAAGCGCCCGGCTCCGCGCATCACAGCATTCTCATGTTCGGCGACGCGGCCGGTGACGAACAGCGCCGCCGCGGCAGGCACGAAGGTCAGCGACAGGACCAGGGCGGCCGTCAGAGCCATGACCACGGTGGCGGCCATGGGGTGGAACATCTTCCCTTCCACCCCGGTCAGAGTGAAGATCGGCAAATAGACGGCGGTGATAATGATGACACCGAACAGACTGGGCCGGATCACCTCCGACGTCGCCGACGCCGCCAGGTCGAACCGCTCTTCGCGCGTCATCAACCTTCCCAGCCGATGCTGCTCCTGCCCGAACCGGCGCAGGCAGTTTTCGATGATGATGACGGCACCATCGACGATCAGCCCGAAATCCAAGGCGCCCAGGCTCATCAGATTGCCCGATACCTTGTTCTGCACCATGCCGGTAATGGTCAACAGCATGGAAAGCGGGATGACCGCTGCCGTGATCAAGGCCGCTCGGAAATTGCCCAGCAGCAGAAACAGGACGACGATGACCAGCACCGCCCCTTCCAACAGGTTCTTCTCCACCGTCGCAATCGTGCGGTCGACCAGGGTGGTGCGGTCATAGACGGCTTCCGCCACAATGCCGGACGGCAGGCTGCGGTTCACTTCCACCAACCGCGCGGCCACGGCTTGGGAGACGGCGCGGCTATTCTCTCCGACCAGCATGAAGACGGTGCCCAGCACGGTCTCCTTGCCATTCTGGGTCGCCGCCCCCGTGCGCAGCTCGGTCCCGAAGCCGACATCGGCCACATCCCGGATACGCAGCGGCACGCCGTCCGGGCGGTCCAGCAGGATTGCCGCCAAGTCCGCCGTGCCCGTCGCCTGGCCGGGCACACGGATCAGATATTGCTGTCCATGGCGCTCGATATAGCCTGCACCGACATTGGCGTTGCTGCGCTCCAGCACATCGACGATGTCGGTGAGCGTTACGCCATGCGCCTCCATCCGCTGCGGATCGGGCGAGACCTGGTACTGCCGGCTGAAGCCGCCAACCGTGTTGATCTCGGTGACGCCGGGAATGTTACGCAGTTGCGGGCGCACCACCCAATCCTGGACCTCGCGGAGGTCGGTGGGCGTCCAGGCCTGGCCATCCGGTCGTGTCGCCCCTTCCTTGGCGCTGATCGTGTACATGAAAATCTCGCCCAGGCCCGTGGCGATCGGGCCCATGGTCGGCTCTATCCCGTCCGGCAATTGTGCCATGGTCTGCTGAAGACGCTCATTGACCAACTGACGGGCGAAGTACAGGTCCGTCCCATCCTCGAACACCACGGTGACCTGGGACAGGCCGTAACGGGAGATGGAGCGGGTGTAGGACAGATGTGGCAGGCCGCCCAACGCCGCTTCAATCGGATAGGTGACGCGCTGTTCGGCCTCCAAAGGCGAGTAGCCGGGTGCCTCGGTATTGACCTGGACCTGGACATTGGTGATGTCCGGGACCGCATCGATGGAAAGGCGGGTGAAATTATAGACGCCCAGGGCCGCGAACCCAAAAGTCAGGGCGAGCACCAACCAGCGATGTCGGATGGTGGCGCGGATAAGGTTCTCAAGCATGTTCCGCCCCTCCTCAATGATCGTGGCTGGCGCCGGATTTGTCGATATCGGCCTTGATGAGGAAACTGTTCTCCGACACGTAGGGCACACCGGGCTCGATGCCGCCCAGCACCTCCGCCATCGTCCCATCCTGCTGGCCCAGTTCCAGCATGCGGACCTCGTAGGTGTCGCCGACCTGGGTATAGACCACCGTAAAATCACGGAAGGCCTGCAGGCCGGAAACCTTCACGGCCAACGGCACCTCGCGCGAAGCAACGACGATGCTGGCATCCACGATCTCGCCGGGGCGCAGTGTTTGCGCTGCATTATCCAGCAGGACACGGGCCACCAGCGTCTGACTACCGGCATCGGCCAGTGGCAGGATGCGTTGAATGGTACCCTTGACCTCCGCTCCCGATCCGAGGCGCAGGGTGACGTGCTGGCCTGGCTTGACGCGGGCCGCATCGCGCGGGAACAGCCGCAGGTCGGCCCAGAGGGTGGACAGGTCGGCGATCTCGAACAGCGGGCCGGGACCTGCGACGGAGCCGACATTGACATCGCGCGACATGACGATGCCGCCGATGGGCGCTTTAACACTGTATGTTTGCAGGCTCTCGTTGCTCTCAATGGTGGCCAGCACCTCGCCTGCCTCCACCCGTTCGCCCTGGAGCTTGCGCACCTCGCGCACGAGGCCGGGGAAGCGGGCATCAACGCGGACGTACCGGTCCAGGTTCAAGCCGATGCGACCTGTAACCTCGGCTGTCTCGTTGATGGTGGCAGGACCTGTCAGTTCGGTCTTGACGCCGGAAGCCTCGGCGGCGGCGGGCTCTATGCGGGTGCGCCCCTCGTAGGAGGCAAATTTCCATTCACGACGCTTGTCGCCCTGGTTGGCGATGACATGCACATCGAAGGAATGCGGCTCCACCAGCACGCCATCACCCACCAGATAGTCCTGTTCTGGCTTGAATCCGAACCGATCCACCTTGCCGCCCAGTCGGGTCACAGCGATGGAAAGTCCGACACTCTGCGGGGCTACCGGCTTGCCATCGACATAGGCATAGACCCGGTAATGCGGGGGGACGCCGTCCTCGAACACGGTGAGTTCCAACGCCAGCGGGCCATCGCGCAGCATGCGGCCGCGATGGGGACCGCGCTCATAGTCGGCCGTGACGGCGGCACCATGGCCACCCTCGGCATGGGTGACAGCGGGCCGGTTTAGAATCCAGATTGTGGCACCACCGCCGACGGCGAGGATCGTCGCCACAAGCAGGGTCTGCTTGATCAGGTTGATCTTGGTCATGATGTCAGTCCTGCGGAGCGAGGGTCTGGCCGGTCAGGCGTTCGGCTTCGATGGCGAGGCGGTGATAATCGGCTGCCTCATTGATCATCGCCTGTTCCAAAGTCACCAATTGCCGGTTGGCTTCGGTCAGGTCGAGCAGCGAGAGGCGGCCGGCCTTGTAGGCGTCCTCAATCTGGGTGATGGCTGTTCGGGCCTTAGGCGCTGCCTCATCCTGAAGCAGTTTCAATGCATGGCGCGCTCGCTCCATCCCCGCATGGATCCCAGCCAGCGTGTTGTAGAGGCTGGTCCGGGCTGCGCGTTCCTGGGCCAGCACCAGGTTGGTATTGGCGCGGGCCTCGCGGATCCCAGCCTCGGAACGGGCCGCAGCACCCAGCGGCATGGATAGGGACATGACAAACGCCTGGCCGTTCTGGCTCTCCAGCCGCCGGATGCCGGCACTGACCGTCAGGTCGGCCGACCGGGCGCTTTCGGCCAGTCGGGTACGTGCCTCCAGTGTGCGACGTTCCGAAGCGAAACGTAGAAGGCTGGGATTGCCGTCCATCCGGG
>CALRNG020000462.1:0-3430 GCA_943369495.1 Rhizobium sp. Q54 | reverse complement strand
TGCCATAAATCCTGCGCACAAATCCCTGGACCCTGGACGGGGTCGCATAAAAACGGATGGTCATTCAAATGGCTGATACGCAGTTCGACCTCGTCGTCATCGGTGCCGGTCCCGGCGGTTATGTCGCCGCCATTCGCGCCGCCCAGCTGGGCATGCGCGTCGCGGTCGTGGAAAAGCGCAAGACGCTGGGCGGCACCTGCCTGAATGTTGGCTGCATCCCGTCCAAGGCCCTGCTGGTCGCCTCTGAAAAGTTCAGCGAGGCCAAGCATCACCTGGGCGCCTTTGGCGTGAAGGTCAGCGGTGTCGAGCTGGACCTGCCCGGCATGATGACGCACAAGGACGAGGTGGTGAAGTCCAACGTCACGGGCGTGGATTTCCTGTTCAAGAAGAACAAGATCACCCGCTTCCTGGGCCTGGGTTCCATCAAGGCCCCTGGAATCGTCACCGTCACCAAGGATGATGGCAGCACCGAAGATCTGGCGGCCAAGAATATCCTGATCGCCACCGGTTCTGACGTCGCCCCGCTGCCCGGCGTGACCATTGATGAAAAGCGTATCGTCTCATCCGACGGCGCCATCGCCCTGGACACGGTGCCGGGTCGCCTGGTCGTCATCGGCGGCGGCGTCATCGGCCTGGAACTGGGCTCTGTCTGGCAGCGTCTGGGTGCGCAGGTAACGGTGGTGGAGTTCTTCGACCGCATCCTGCCGACCATGGATGGCGAAGTGTCCAAGCAGATGCAGCGCATCATGAGCAAGCAGGGATTGTCCTTCAAGACCTCCACCAAGGTTACCTCCGCGGTGACCGAGGGTGAGGTGGTGAAGCTGACCATCGAGTCCGCCGCCGGCGGTAATGCCGAAACGCTGGAAGCCGATATCGTCCTGGTCGCCATCGGCCGCCGTCCCTTCACCAGCGGCCTGGGCCTGGAAGCCCTGGGCGTGGCGCTGGATGAACGCCGCCGCGTCAAGATCGACCATCATTTCCAGACCAATGTCCCCGGCATCTATGCCATCGGCGACGTGGTAGCCGGCGCCATGCTGGCCCACAAGGCCGAGGAAGAGGGCGTGGTCTTCGCCGAAATCCTGGCCGGTCAGACGGGCCATATCAATTATGACGCCATCCCCGGCGTCGTATATACATGGCCGGAAGTGGCCTCTGTCGGCAAGACGGAGGAGCAGCTGAAGGCCGAAGGTGTGGCCTACAAGGCCGGTAAGTTCCCCTTCACCGCCAATGGCCGCGCCCGCTCCATGAACGCCACTGACGGCTTCGTGAAGATCCTGGCCGACGCCAAGACCGACCGTATCCTGGGTGCCCATATCATCGGCGCGTCCGCCGGTGAGATGATCGAGGAACTGGGTCTGGCGATTGAGTTCGGTGCCTCTGCCGAAGACATCGCCCGCACCAGCCACGCCCACCCGACCCTGACCGAAGCCATCAAGGAAGCGGCCATGGCCGTGGATGGCCGCGCCATCCATATGTGATTGGACCATCGGGCCAGTGAAATGACAAAGGGCCGGGGCAGACGCTCCGGCCTTTTTTATTCGCCGCCTTGCAGCCTGTGCGGGGGAGGGTGGCGGAACGCCGCGCTTGGTTCATGGGCCTGGGCGGCTTATGTTCTGGGCCAAGGCAATTCCCAAGGTCAGGGCCATGACGATCGAAGAACCCCGCGTCCGCCACCCGGAAAAGGTCAACCGCCCGGATAATCCGATCCAGCGCAAGCCCGACTGGCTGCGCGTGAAGGCGCCGACCAGCCGGGAATATGCGGAAACGCGCGACCTGATGCGCGGCCTGAAGCTGCACACGGTGTGTGAGGAGGCGGCCTGCCCGAATATCGGCGAATGCTGGAAGAAGAAGCACGCCACCTTCATGATTCTGGGTGCCATCTGCACCCGCGCCTGCGCCTTCTGCAATGTCGCGACGGGTAAGCCGCTGAACCTGGACCCGCATGAGCCGGAGAAGGTGGCCGAAGCGGTCGGCAGCTTGAACCTGGAACATGTGGTCATCACCTCGGTCGATCGTGACGACCTGCCCGATGGCGGGGCCGACCATTTCGCCCGCACCATCCTGAATATCCGCAAGACGGCGCCCGCCACCACCATCGAAATCCTGACGCCCGATTTCATGCGCAAGCCCGGTGCGGTGGAGCATGTGGCCAAGGCCCGGCCCGATGTGTTCAACCATAACCTGGAAACCGTGCCGCGCCTCTACCCCTCCATCCGTCCGGGTGCGCGTTACTTCACCTCGCTGGCCTTGTTGCAGCGGGTGAAGGAAGTGGACCCGACCATCTTCACCAAGTCCGGCATCATGGTCGGCTTAGGAGAGACGAAGGAGGAGGTGGGGCAGGTGATGGACGATCTGCGCGCAGCAGACGTGGATTTCCTGACCATCGGCCAGTATCTGGCGCCCACGCCCAAGCATGCACCGGTGGATCGGTTCGTGACACCGGACGAGTTCGAGAGCTACGCCACGCTGGCGCGCGGCAAGGGCTTCCTGATGGTCTCCAGCAGCCCGCTGACCCGCAGCTCCTACCATGCCGGGGACGATTTCCGGAAACTGCGCGCCGCACGTGAGGCCAAGCTGGCGGGCAGCCGCCCGGCCGCCGAATGATGCGCTTGCCAGGGTTCTGACATTCGATGCCAACGCACGCTGAACAGCGCATCCTGCCGCACACGCCGGAGCAGCTTTACGCCCTGGTCGCCGATGTGGAACGCTACCCGGAATTCCTGCCCTGGGCCGTGGCCTGCCGCATCCGCAAGCGGCAGGACCCGGTGATCTGGGCCGATCTGGTGATCGGCTTCAAGATGATCCGCGAGCGCTTCACGTCAAAAGTGACGCTGAACCCCAACGGGCGGCGCATCGATGTGGAATATGTCGACGGGCCGTTCCATTACCTGAACAACCACTGGCATTTCGAAGCGCACCCTGACGGCTGCGCTGTCGATTTCTTCGTGGATTTCGAGTTCAAGAACAAGGTCCTGCAGACCATCATTGGCGCGTTGTTCAATGAGGCGGTGAGGCGCATGGTGGCGGCGTTTGAGAACAGGGCGAAGCAGCTTTACGGCTAGAAACCGTTCTTCACAAGATCGACAATACGCACAACCATGGCCCGCCTTGGATCGAACGGCAGGTCTTCGAACCCGAAGCGCCGATAGAAATGTCGGACCTCGTCGTCCAACGGGTGGGTCACCACACCGAAACATCCGATATCGCGCGACAGCCTGCACGCCGTGGAAAATGCAAAGCGCATCAGGGACGCGGAATATCCAAGCCGTTGATAGCGCAGGTCAATGGCCAGTTGGCCGAGCAGAATGGCGGGCAATGGGTCCGGTTGGTTACGTTGCAAAGATTTTGGTAGGTACTCGCGCGCTATCTGCGCCGTGCTGAGGGACACATATCCAGCTATTGTTCCGTTCAACTGGTCACAGATCACATT
>CALRNG020000461.1:0-3477 GCA_943369495.1 Rhizobium sp. Q54 | reverse complement strand
GCGCGGCGGCAGTCGCCGCCGGAGCTGTTTTCGGTCAACCGAAAACAGCTCTAGAAGCTGACCGAACCGCGCAGCCCGTAGGTGCGGGGCGGGCGCAGGCCGTTATAGACGACGTTCAGGATGGGCCTTGTGATGGACGTGGAATAGACATCCTCATCCGTCAGGTTGTTGACATAACCCGTCACTGACCAGCCCTGGCCCGGTGCTTCCAGGGTCGCCCAAGCATCCGCCGTCATGTAACCGTCCTGATACTGCTCAGGCCGGTAATCAATGGACAGGAAACGTCCGCTTTCGATGCGGCTGCGCGCACCCAGGATCAGGTCCAGATCGGCCGAAATCTCGAACGTGTGGCTGTAGCTGAGGTTGAGCGACCATTTCGGCGCATTCACCGCCGACTTGCCGGAGCAGTCGACCGTGAACAACCGGGCGGGTGCGGCCACCGGCAGAGAACTGTTGGGCGTCACCGTACAGCCGCTGGGCAAGGGCGCGCCACCCGCCGAGATGGCCGTATAAACAAAGCTCTTATATTTTGTGTCCATATATTGAAGGTTGATGCCGAATTCGTCATTCCGGGTGGCCAGGAACTGAGCCTCCACCTCCATGCCGTACATGCGGGCCTGACCGACATTGGCCGTCACCGCCGCTTGGCCATAGACGCCCGGCCGGACCTCGACCGGGCCGATATAGCCGATCTGCTGGTCCTTATAGTCCCACCAGAACGCCTCGGCATTCAGTTGCAAACGGTTATCCAGGAAGCGGTTCTTCGATCCGATCGTATAGGCTGTCAGTTCTTCGGGATCGAAGCTGTTCGCAACGACCGCCGGATAGAAGCCGCCAGCCTTGAAGCCCGTAGCGACATTGGCATAGAGCAGGGATTGCGGCCCGGCATCAAACTCAATGCCGCCCTTCCACGTAACGCTGCTGAAATCCTCGTCGCCGGTGGCAATCAGAAACGCCGGATTGGGGTTGGCAGCACTGCTCTGACGGACAGGTGTCGTCTGCTGCTTGTTTTCATGCGTGTAGCGAACACCGGCCACCAGACGCAGGGCCGGGGTCAGATCGTAGGTACCCTGGCCGAAAACCGCCTTGCTGACTGTTTCCTGATTAGGCCGGAATGTCGTGGTAGACAGGCCACCCTGGAAGAAATTGTTGAAGGCATTCACCTCGTCGCGGAACCAGAAGCCGCCGACGACATAGCGAAAGCTGCTATCCTCATCCGAGGCAAACCGCACTTCGACGGAACTCTGTTTGGATACTTCCTGGATCGTGCCCTGGAAGCCTACACTATAGAACACAAAGTCCGGGCGGCTGTCGCGATAGGCGGGCAGAACCGTCAGAGTGCCGGCCTCGAACTGATAATCCAGCGTCGCCGTCACACCCCAGAACGTGCTGTCATTGAAGCCGTCATTCCGGGGCGGGACGACCAGCCCGGAATTGATCAAGGCGGGGAACCGCAGGCGCAGTTCCGCAATGCTGGCCGCCTCTGACCCGCCGATCCGGTCCTTCACGGCTGGCGCCGTCGGGGTCAGGGAGCCAGGCACCAGCACGCCGCCCACGCCCTTGCCCCCCTGATGGAAATAATCGCCGGACAAAAGCAGGCTCAACCGGTCATCCGGTTCCCACAGCAGCGACGCGCGGGCGGCCTGCCCTTCCTCATCATCATAGCCGTCGGACAGGTACCCGTCGCGGTCCACAACCTGCCCCGCTACCCGAAGGCTCACCGTTTCGCTGACCGGGGCATTGATCATGCCGTTGGCCTTGCGCAGGCTGTAATTGCCGATCTCCAGCCCCGCCTCGCCGGCGGTACCGCTGCCGTCGGGCCGATTGGGGATGACATTGACCGCACCACCGGTGGCGTTGCGGCCATACAGCGTGCCCTGCGGACCCTTCAGCACCTCCACCCGCTGGAGATCGAAGAAGGTGCCAACCGGCGCTGTGGGACGACCGATATAGACGCCGCCATAATTGAAGGCGATGGCATTCTCGGAAAAGGAATTGGGACCCAGAGTGCCGACACCGCGCAGATAGAAACCGGTATTGGACCCGCCACCCGGCTGCACCACCAGGGCCGGTACCAGCTTCGTCAGCCCTGCCGTATCGGTGACGCCCGCCGTGACCAGATCATCGGCGGAAACAGCAGAGACGGCCACAGCCACCTTTTGCAGGTTTTCCGACCGGCGCTGCGCGGTGACCACGATCTCTTCCAATACGCCCGTATCGGTGGATTGTGCCTGGACAGGGTGTGCCGCAAGGGCAGTGAGGACAGCTGTGGACAACAGCAGGGTGGCACGCATTCTGGCTTCCTCCATGGTTCATCGCCCATCCCCCGGACAAGGGGAAGGCGTTTCCGGACGTGGCGCCGGATTTGGGATAAGACCAAAGGGTGGACGGACGGGGAGGACAAGCACCCAGGCGGGCGATCTCGTCACAAGCGTATGATGAGGGCGGATTCCTTGCCGCCAATTACCGCGTTTCGCGGCACCCTCCCCAACCGCCAGCCTTTGGGCCGGTCTGATGTTTTTTGGTGGAAGAACCATATCAGGGGCGAATGCATCGGCGAAATCGTATTTTCCGATCCAACCTATCGCCCGAACCAATGGTTCAGTCGGCATCCTGTTCGGCGGCACAGCGGCGCATCAGGCCTCGGAACCAGACCAGGGCCGGGTCGCGTTGAAAATGCCGATGCCACTGCACCATCTCTGTCAGGATCGGAAATTCAATGGGCAGCGGCAGGATACGCAGCGGCAACCGCTGCACATAAAGCCGGGCCAGCCGCTCATGCATGGTGGCCAGAAGATCGGTGCCGATCACCATATTGGGCACGGTGGTGAAATCGGCCACGAACAGTTCGGCGTTGCGGGTATATCCGAACCGATCCAGGAACCATTGGTCAAAGCTGGGCGCCCGCTTCATGCCGAACCGGACCAGGACATGGCCCATCGCCATATATTGTTCAAAGCTGATCGTATCCCCGACCTTGCTGTTCCCGTCCCAGACCACGACGACATGGGTGTCGGTGAACAGTTTTTCCTTGGGGTGGTCGGGATGGGTGAAATTGTCGGGTGTCACCAGGAAATCCACCTGTCCGCGCGACAGCCGTTCCAGCACCAGGTCATCCATCCCGTCAATTTCCACCTTGATGCCGGGCGCCAGCCGCCGCGCCTCGCGGATCACGCGGGCCAGCAGCACTTCGGTCACATAATCGGACGCATGCATGCGGATGGTACGCGTGGCGCTGGCAGGATCGAAACTGGGCTTGGTTTCAAGGGTGGCCTGGATCTGCATCAGGATATCGCGCACCGGTTCCGCCAGACTTTCAGCCAGCGGCGTGGGCACCATCGACCGGCCAATCTGGGCCAGGATATCATCGTCGAAAAACTCGCGCAGCCGGGCCAGATTGCCGCTGACCGCCGACTGACTAAGGTTCAGACGGTTGGCGGCGCGCGAGACGCTGCGTTCCTCCAGCAGCACATCCAG
>CALRNG020000460.1:0-3492 GCA_943369495.1 Rhizobium sp. Q54 | reverse complement strand
CCCCGTAAAGGAACGCGAACTGACGATGGCCGTCGAACCCATCGAGAATGAAGAACTGCGCGAAGTGCTGGAACGGCTGGGCCGCGCGGTGGTGGGGTAAGAAAAACGCCCCGGCACCTTGCGGCACCGGGGCGCTCCGTACTCAAACCAACCCGCCAGACCCTTACGCGGCCAGCGCGTCCTCAGCGTCCAGGACGGTGGCGACGGCGTGGATGACGGCGGCGATGCGCACGACATCCTGCACATTCTCCTTGGTCGCCCCCTTCTGGATTACTTCATGCTCGTGCGCGTCGATGCACATGCCGCAGCCATTAACGGCGCTGGCGGCCAGCGACCACAGCTCAAAATCGACCTTGGACGCGCCGGGATTGGCGATGATGTTCATGCGCAGGCGCGCCGGCATCTTGGAATATTCCTTATTATCCGCCAGATGCACGAAGCGATAATAAATATTGTTCATGCCCATGATGGCCCCCGCGGCCTTGGCGGCGGTCAGGTTCTGGGCGTCCAGGTGGGCGCTGGCGTCGGCCACGATGGCCTTCGTCACCTCGGCATTACGGCTGGCATAGGCGGCCGCAATGGCCGTGCCCCAGGCCTGCAGCGGCGAGAGCGAAGAGGTGGTCAGCACCGAGCCCAGGTTCAGCTTCAGATCCTTGGCATAGTCGGGCAGGCGCGACTTCAGCGCGTCGATGGACATGGTTTCATCTCCGTTCGAGAGTGGACATGGCGTCGGGCGCGGCGCGAAGGGCCGATGCGCGGGACGATCTGTTTTGAAAGGCGCCGGCGCCCCTCAGACGGGGGCGGCCAGGAACACCGGGGCGGTCTTCCGCCGGAATGGGGCCCCTTCGCCCGGAGTTGGGGGGAGGGCGAAGGGGTAAATGGGCGCCGTGACCAAGCGATCGGGGGGATCGAGGCGCCCATCCGTCAAAGGTTAGCGATCTGGAGATCAGCCGACCTTCAGGACGTCCTCGCCCTTCTGCCAGTTGCAGGGGCACAGTTCGTCGGTCTGCAGGGCGTCCAGCGTGCGCAGCACTTCCTGGACATTGCGGCCGACCGACAGGTCATGGACGGAGGCGAAGCGGATGATGCCTTCCGGATCGACGATGAAGGTGGCGCGGAGTGCCACGCCCTCGTTCTTGTCCAGAACGCCCAGGCCAGCGGACAGCTCGCGCTTCACGTCGGCCAGCATCGGGAACGGCAGGTCCTTCAGGTCGGCGTGGTTCTGGCGCCAGGCCAGGTGCACGAACTCGGTGTCGATCGAAGCGCCCAGGACCTGGGTGTCGCGGTCGGCGAAGTCACCGTTCAGTTTGCCGAAGGCGGCGATTTCGGTCGGGCACACGAAGGTGAAATCCTTCGGCCAGAAGAACACGACCAGCCACTTGCCCTTGTAGGTGTCGTTGTTGATGGTCGTGAAGGCCGACTTGATGTCGGTGGAAACGGTGGCCTTCAGGTCGAAAGCCGGGAACTTGTCGCCAACGGTCAGCATAGTGAGTAACTCCACTTTTTAGGTTGGTTGATGGTGCGGTGCCAGAAACAGGCCCCTGCCGATACAGCTATCGGCCTGAGGCGCCGCAGATATGTGGGTATCGCACCGCAAAATCCAATCGCATCTTCCGACTGCCGTCATAGGATGAGCCAATGAACCCGGCAAACATTACCCTTCGGCAGTTGCGTTATCTGGTGGCCTTGGCCGACACGCTCCATTTCGGGCGTGCCGCTTCCGCGTGCCATGTGTCGCAGCCTTCCTTGTCCGCGCAGATACAACAGCTGGAGGAAGTGCTGGGGGCGGCCCTGGTGGAGCGCACCAAGCATCGCGTGCTGCTGACCCCGGCGGGAGAGGATGCGGTGGAACGGGCGCGCGTCATCTTGGGCCAGGTGGACGATCTGTCGCAGGCGGTCCGCGCCTCCGGTCGGCCTCTGTCGGGGGCCTTGCGTATGGGCGTGATCCCGACCAGTGGGCCCTATCTTCTGCCGCGTGTCCTGCCCGACCTGCGGGCCGCCTATCCGGAATTGAAGCTCTATCTGCGCGAGGATCTGACCGAGCGGCTGCTGGATCGGCTGCGCTCTGGCGATCTGGACATGGCGCTGCTAGCCCTGCCGGTGACGGAACCTGGGGTTGAGGTGCTGCCGCTTTATATCGAACCTTTCCTGGTCGCCATGCCGCGCGGTCACCGTCTGGACAATGCTGAGATGGTGGAGCAGGGGGAGTTGAAGGACGAGACCCTGCTGCTGCTGGAAGACGGCCATTGTTTCCGCGATCAGGCCCTGGAGGTCTGCGCCCTGTCGGGGGCGGCGGCGGGGGACGGGTTTGCCGCTACCTCGCTGACCACCCTGGTGGAGATGGTGGCGGGCGGGCTGGGACTGACCTTATTGCCGGCTCTGGCGGCCCCATCGCTGGCGGCCAATGATCAGATCGGCCTGAGCCGATTCGCCGACCCGGCGCCGATCCGCACCATGGCGCTGGTCTGGCGGCGTGGCAGCCCGCGCAGCGGCGATATCCGCCGGCTGGCCGACCTGATCATCAAGCATCTGCCGGACGGCGCGCAGCCGGTGCGATAAACCGGGACTTGCCGCCGCGCGCGACTGTGCCCATTCTATGGGTATTGTCCCCGGTAACGGGGACGAAACCTGCCCGGAAGCGACGCGTGACCTTCGACCGGTTGCTTGTCCTGTTGCTGAGCCTGTCTTTCCTGTTGCTGGCGCCGCCGGCAGCAGCGCATATGGCTGTCCAGCTTCCGGGGCCGGTGATCCTGGCCGAACAGAAGGGTCCCGATCCGGCACCAGAGCCGGAGCGTCCCGACGATACTGGCCTTTTCCTGTTAAGCTCGGCGCCAGAGGCGCCCCCGCCAACCGGCACGGATGAAGCCGGTGGCCAGCATGGCCTGGCGCTGCCGGCCCTGTTCTGGCTGCCTCGTCTGGCATCGGCGGGAATGCAGAAGAGGCCCGCCGGTCTTTCCGGCACGGGTCAGGCCTGCGCCCATCCCTGGCCCACCGGTCCGCCCCGCGCCTGACCACGTCAGCCTGACTATCAGCTGACTTTCTTCATTGGTATTGCCTCGCTGTGCTTCGAATTCATTCATATATTTGAATGAAGCGGTATTTTTTTGCTCTCTCGATAGTAATTTATAAATAGAATTATTACGAATACTGAAAATAATATTTGACAATCCAGTTTCAGTGTTCGATATCTGCGATGTCCTGTCATCATTCATGCAGGATCCAACTGCCAAGACTTGAAAACCCGCCCTTGTCTTCACAGGGGCGGGCTTTTTTTGTTCCCCATCGCCAGCGTCGGTGCTGCGTGATAGAACGGCGGCAGTGAAGAGGTGGGGGTTCTTATCAATGGACATGTTTTTTGAAGTGTCGTTCTGGAACGCACTTTGGCAGGTGATCCTGATCGACATCGTGCTAGCCGGCGACAATGCCATTGTCGTGGGTCTGGCCGCCGCCGGTGTGGCGGCGCAACAGCGGGCCAAGGTGATCTTCTGGGGC